>CAXQAV010000045.1:0-6248 GCA_964221795.1 Luminiphilus sp.
CGAGGCGCCGCTGGAACCCCCTGCCCCGCGGTCGATCTCGGATGCCGACCCCGACTACAAGGTCCACACAACCGAATTCGACGAGGAAATCCCGGCCGAGGAGCTGGCAGAGCCTGTCGAGCTGGAGCGCCTGCGTGCCTATCTCGACCAGCAGCTGGAACCGTTGAAAGGCGCAGTTTCGCGATTGGCCAACAAGTTGCAGCGTCGTTTGCAGGCCCAGCAGAACCGCAGTTGGGAGTTCGACCGCGAAGAAGGTATTCTTGATGCGGGCCGTCTGGCGCGGATCGTCGCCTCGCCCACGACACCTCTCTCCTTCAAGGTCGAGAAAGACACCGATTTCCGCGACACAGTTGTGACGCTGCTCCTCGATAACTCAGGTTCGATGCGCGGGCGCCCGATCTCGATTGCGGCGATCTGTGCCGACGTCATGGCCCGCACGCTGGAGCGTTGCGATGTGAAAGTCGAAATCCTCGGGTTCACGACGAAAGCCTGGAAGGGCGGCCAGTCGCGCGAGAAATGGCTGGCAGAGGGGCGTGTTGCCACCCCCGGACGTCTGAACGACCTGCGCCACATCATCTACAAATCCGCCGACGCCCCATGGCGGCGGACGCGCCCGAACCTCGGGCTGATGATGAAGGAAGGCCTGCTGAAGGAAAACATCGACGGCGAGGCGCTGGAATGGGCGCACCGCCGCATGATGATGCGCCCCGAGCAGCGCAAGGTGCTGATGGTGATTTCGGATGGTGCGCCGGTGGATGATTCCACACTTTCGGTGAACCCCGCGAATTACCTCGAAAAGCACCTGCGCGACGTGATCGCTATGGTCGAGAAACGCAAGGCCGTGGAGCTGGTCGCGATCGGGATCGGCCATGACGTGACCCGCTACTACGAGCGTGCTGTCACGATCACGGACGTCGAGCAGCTTGCCGGGGCGATGACCGAACAACTGGCCAGCCTCTTTGACAGCGATCCGCGCAAGCGCGCGCGCGTGCTGGGGATGCGCAGGGCCAGCTAAGCCGCTCGTTTGCTGGCGTCTATGCCTCCGGCGGGAGTTTCTTGGGAGAAAGAAGGTGTTGCGTGATGTTCCAGACTTTTGAAGCCTCATCATCACCCGAACAGGGGCCACCACGTCTGCAGGCCCTGCGCGAGGTCATGGCAGCGCGCGGTGTTGACGTGTTCCTCGTTCCGCGCGCCGATGCCCATCAGGGCGAATATGTCGCCCCGCGCGATGCGCGGCTTGAGTGGCTGACGGGGTTCTCCGGCTCGGCGGGTTTTTGTGCCGTGATGCAGGACCGTGCAGGGGTATTCATCGACGGACGCTATCGTCTGCAGGTGCGTGCGCAGGTCGCTGATGAGTTCACACCTGTCCACTGGCCGGAAATCCAGCTGGCGGCGTGGCTGAAAGAGCACGCCGCAGCAGGTGCGGTCATTGCCTATGATCCGTGGCTTCACACGGCGACCGAAATTGCCGACCTGCGCAAGGCCTGCCCCGACTTGCGCTTTGTGCCTTCGGTCAATCTGGTTGATCTCATCTGGAGCGACCAGCCCGCCCCGCCTGATGCGCCGTTCTCGGTGCAGGCGCTGGAGCATGCAGGCGAAAGTCATGATGACAAACGCGCCCGCCTTGCCGCAGATCTGGATGCAGATGCGGCGGTTTTGACGCTCCCCGACAGCATTGCGTGGCTTCTCAACATCCGCGGGACGGATATTGCCCGCAATCCGGTCCCTCAGGCGTTTGCCATCCTGCACAAGTCAGGCGATGTGGACCTCTTTGCCGGAGCCGGCAAGGTCGATCCGGTCAAAGACCACCTCGGACCGCAGGTGCGGGTGCATCTGTCAGGCGACTTTCTTCCGGCGCTGTCGAAACTCACGGGCCGCGTGCTGGTCGACAAGCGTTCCTGTCCGGATGTGGTGGTGACGACGCTGACGGAGGCAGGCTGCGACGTGGTCCGCGACGCTGACCCTTGCGTCCTGCCCAAGGCGCGCAAGAACCTCGTCGAGATCGCAGGCGCAAAGGCAGCGCACGAGCGCGACGCGGTTGCCATGGTGCGCTTTCTGGCTTGGCTGGACGCCACCGCACCAGCAGGAAAACTGACCGAAATCGACGTTGTCAAAGCGCTCGAAGGGTTCCGCCGCGAGACCAACGCCCTGCGCGATATCAGTTTCGAGACAATCTGCGGCGCGGGCTCCAATGGGGCCATCGTCCATTACCGTGTCAGCGAAGGCACGAACCGGCCAGTGAAACCGAGCGAGCTTTTGCTCGTGGACAGTGGCGGGCAGTATATCGACGGCACCACCGATATCACCCGCACCATCGCCATCGGCCCTGCGGGCGAGGACGAACGCAAGGGCTATACGCGGGTGCTGCAGGGCGTGATTGCCGTCAGCCGCATCCGCTTTCCCAAAGGAGTCGGCGGACAGCATCTCGATGCGCTGGCGCGGGCGCCACTGTGGCTCGCGGGGCAGGATTACGACCACGGCACCGGTCATGGCGTCGGCAGCTATCTGAGCGTCCATGAGGGGCCGCAGGGCATCTCGCGCCGGTCAGAGGTCGCGCTGGAGGCGGGGATGATCCTGTCGAACGAGCCGGGCTACTACCGCGAGGGCGCTTTCGGCATCCGGATCGAGAACCTGATCGTTGTGACCGAAGCGCCGCAGCTGACAGGCGGTGATGCCCGCGACATGTTGCATTTCGAAACCCTGACCTATGTTCCGTTTGATCGCCGCCTGATTGATGTGGCTCTCTTGACCGGCGCAGAACGGGACTGGATTGATCGCTATCATGCGGATACATTGGCGCTTCTTGCACCGCGACTGGACGAAGCGACGGCTGCTTGGCTTGCAGCAGCCTGTGCACCGCTGTGACACAGAACCGTTGCGTTGAGGCGCAAGACTGGACGTTAAGGAGTAACAGCCATGGCTGACCATATCAAAATTCGCCCCGCAACTGGGACATGGGTTGTGCGCGCTGGTGGTGCGGTCCTTGGGGAAAGCACCAACGCGCTTGAGCTGGTCGAAGGTGACTACCCGCCTGTGATCTACTTCCCGCGCGAGGATCTCGCGATGGCCTTCCTTGACCCGTCCAACAAATCGTCACTTTGCCCCTACAAAGGCGAAGCCCGCTATTTCTCCATCGTCGCCAAAAGCGGACCGATTGCCGATGCCGCCTGGTCGTATGAGAACCCGAAGGCGGACGTCGCTGCAATCGCGGGCCACATCGCGTTCTACACCAACAAGGTAGCCGTCGAGCAGGTCTAGGAATGTTCCTCGGCTGCGGTGGCTGCCAATGCGCGGTTCATCGCACGCAGGGCATCGACCTGAAAGAGCGCACCCCACAGCTCTGGCGGGGCGTCCTCGCCCCCGAGTGTCACCACAGGAATGAATACAGGGTTGCCGCGTTCAAAGATCGGCATCGCCTGTTCCAGCGTGGCATTCCCGTCTATATAGAGGCCCTCGCTGATCAGCCGCCAGCATTCCTCTTCATCCGCGCCCCGCGGATCATCCATGCGCCGCATGATGCTTGAGACTTTGAACGTCGCCAACAGATAGGCCTGCGGCCCCGCCGCCAGATGCACATTGCGCCGCTCAAGCTGGGTGAGGAAGAACGAGCGGTCCACCAATCGTGATGACAGTGCGGTCGAGATCGAAACCGCCACCATCACCGCAAGCCCCGTTTGCCAATCGCCCGTCAGTTCGAACACAATCAGCGTGGTCGAAATCGGTGCCCCCAGCACAGCCGCTGCCACTGCGCCCATCCCTGCCAGAGCATAGAGCGTCTCGCTGCCCGAAACTGTCGGAAAGATCGAGGTCGCGATCGCCCCAAAGGCCAGCCCTGTCAGCGCGCCGATCATCAACGACGGTGAAAACACGCCGCCGCCCATCCGTCCGCCCATGGTGATGGCCACAGCGATTACCTTGAGCACGACAAACACGATTGCCTCATGCAAAAGCAGACTGCCAGTCAGCGCCGCCGACGTGGTCTCGTATCCGACCCCGATGATCTGTGGCCACCAGAGAGCCAGCCCGCCAAGAAGCGCGCCCGCAATTGCAGGACGGAGATAGCGGGGCAATCCGGTCTCGGCCTGCACGTAATTGCCGATATCCTCGGCCCAGAAGATCACCTTCATCAGCACCACAGCGACAAGGCCGCAGACGAAGCCGAGGATGAGAAAGGCGGGGAGTTCGACATAGAACCCCAGCGCGTTCTGTGTGTTCAGCGTAAACTCGGTCACATCCCCGAACACGAGCCGGTTGATGACTGTCCCTGCTGCGGACGCGATGACGATCGGTGCGAAAGCATGGACGGCGAAATGGCGCAGGACGACTTCAAGCGCAAAGAGCGCCCCCGCAATTGGCGCGTTGAAGCTGGCCGAGACCGCAGCAGCGACAGCACAGCCCAACAGGTCGCGCCCCGTGATGCCGCTTGCGTTGATCCAGCGGCAAACCGCCGTGGAAACCACAGCCGCGAGGTGAACGACCGGGCCTTCACGCCCCGTCGAGCCACCGGTCGAGAGGGTGATCATCGACGCCGCGGCTGAAGCCAGCCCGCGCCTCACCTCCACCCTACCCTCGGCGAGTGCTGCGCCTTCAATTACATCGGCGACAGATCGGACACGACCGTCATCGGTAAACCGGTGCAGGATCAGCCCGACCACAAGGCCACCGCAGATCGGAATGAGCAGGATCTGGTACCACGCCAGACCCGCTGCAAAGGAATGCAGGGTCAGGACGTCATCGGAGCCGTAGACCGTAGTCTGGATTGCATAGATACCGATGCGAAAGATGACAGCGGCGGTACCGGCCGCAATCCCGATAGCCAGCGCGATGAACCAGAACTGCACATGCGTCGGGCCGTGGTGGAGCAGGACGCGCCATGCCTCCTTGCAGGCGTCTCGGGCGTCAGAGACACCTTGCTGGACCAGAACTTTGACCGGTTTCCCCATCAGACGGGCACCAAAAAAACGATGTTTACGTTTCAGGACCGAGAAACCGAAACAGATCAATCCCTTGGCTAGTTCCGTCTTAGTCTAGTCGATTTGACGATCCAAGTCTGTTCTGGTCGCGAAAGAAGGCCGGATTGATCCGGCACAAGGGTCTAAAATGCAACCTGCACACGATATGACGCAACGTTATTTGGGCAAATTGTAGCGCGTCGATCACGCTTGATTTGGCGGCATTTAAGAAAACCCGAAAGACTGGAGGCCAATATTCATTGGAAAAAGTTATACCGGTAGTCATTTCCCCCTAAAAACCAACGCGTTACCGAAAACAGCACAATACAACCTTTGGGTGATGTGTCACAATTCATGACATACTTTGGGATAGGTTGTTCATGACCCCCGGCAAATGTTACCCCTACGTCAAGAAGATGTAATGCTTCGAAGGTAGCGAGTGTGTGGAATTTCCATAATTGTAAATGGTCAGAGCTGCCCTTCTAGGACAGCTCGGAAATGAACTACGTATCGCGCGGAGGTGAGTGGCCGCAAGATATGGCTAAAGAGTGGGCTGGGTAACCGGTGATAGTTCAGGGCGTCGCTTCGTGCGGCGCCCATCTCCGTCTCAGGACATCA
Organism: Luminiphilus sp.; assembly: GCA_964221795.1. GTDB lineage: Bacteria > Pseudomonadota > Alphaproteobacteria > Rhodobacterales > Rhodobacteraceae > Yoonia. Next base: position 5,571 of record CAXQAV010000045.1, read on the forward strand.
AAACACGGGCTGCTTCGCGCGCGGCATCGGTCACACGGTCGCCCGAGATCATGCGCGCAATCTCGTCCACCCGTGCCTCCGCATCGAGTTGAATGACTGTCGAGCGGGTCTCGTCCGCGCTCTGGACCTTTTCAACGCGCCAGTGGTGCCCACCCAAGGCCGCCACCTGCGGTGAATGGGTCACGACCAGCACCTGCCCACCATCGGCAAGGCTCGCCAGACGGCGCCCCACTGCGTCAGCAGTCGCCCCCCCGACGCCACGGTCGATTTCGTCAAAGATCAGGGTCAGGCCGCTTTCGGTCTGGGTCAGGCAGACCTTCAACGCCAAGAGAAAACGGCTCAGTTCGCCGCCAGAGGCAATCTTGTTCAAGGGCCCTTCCGGTGCAACCGGATTTGTGGCCACGGTAAAGGCCACGGCATCCTTTCCCTCGGGGCCAGCCTCCGCCTCTGCGATTTCGGTGGCAAAGACTGCACGTTCCATCTTGAGCGGTGCAAGCTCGGCAGCCATAGCCGCATCGAGGCGTGCGGCCGCCTTCTGGCGCGCATCAGACAGGGCCTGCGCGGCCGCGTCATAGTCCGCCTGAGCGGTCTTCACGGCTTTCTCTAGGCGGCCCAGATCAGCCGCACTCTCGTCAAGTGTCGCAAGCCTTGCCCGCAGCTCATCGGCAAAGCCCGCAA
>CAXQAV010000046.1:0-10685 GCA_964221795.1 Luminiphilus sp.
GAACATACACCATTTTATTTCGCACACCAGCCAGAAAGCAAAAGGCCCGCCGTTGGGCGGGCCTTCGCAATCCGTTCTGGCGGGATCACATATGGATCACGCGGCCATAGGCATCGAGCACGCTCTCGTGCATCATTTCCGAGAGTGTCGGGTGCGGGAAGACCGTGTTCATAAGGTCCTCTTCGGTCGTCTCCAACTGGCGACCGACGACATAGCCCTGAATCAGCTCGGTCACTTCTGCACCGACCATATGGGCGCCCAAAAGCTCGCCTGTCTTGGCATCAAAGATCGTCTTGATCATGCCCTCAGGCTCGCCCAATGCAATCGCCTTGCCGTTGCCGATGAAGGGGAAGCGGCCTACCTTGATGTCATAGCCCAGTTCCTTGGCCTTCGCTTCGGTATAGCCGACGGAGGCCACCTGCGGATGGCAGTAGGTGCAGCCCGCGATGGTTTCCGGCTTGACTGGATGAGCATGCTTGCCCGCGATAACCTCCGCAACCATCACACCCTCGTGGCTGGCTTTATGGGCCAGCCAAGGCGCGCCGGCGATATCGCCAATGGCATAAAGACCCTCGACGCCCGTGCGGCAGTATTCGTCGGTCACGACATGGGTGCGGTCGATCTTCACGCCGAGCGCTTCCAGCCCGAGTTTTTCGACGTTGCCAACGATACCCACGGCGGAAATCACCGTGTCAAATTCCTTCTTCTCGACCTTGCCGCCGGTTTCGATATGGGCGGTCACCTTGCCCTTACCCCGGTCCAGCTGCTTGACCATGGATTTCTCCATGATCTTCATGCCCTGCTTCACAAACTGCTTCTTGGCAAAGGCCGAGATTTCGGCGTCTTCCACAGGCAGCACGCGGTCCATGACCTCGACCACGGTCGTGTCGGCACCCAGCGTGTTGTAGAAGCTCGCAAATTCGATGCCGATCGCGCCAGAGCCGATCACCAGCAGTTTCTTTGGCATCCGCTTGGGCTGGAGTGCGTGTTTATAGGTCCAGACCAGATCACCGTCGGCCTCAAGCCCCGGCAACTCACGCGCACGCGCACCCGTGGCGAGAACGATGTTCTTGGCGGTCAGCTCTTCGGTGCCTTTGTCCGTCTTGACCGAGACCTTGCCCTTGGCAGGCAGGGTCGCAGCGCCCATGAAGACAGTAACCTTGTTCTTTTTCATCAAGTGACCGATGCCGCCCGAAAGCTGGCCCGCAACCGCGCGGCTCCGCTTGACCACTGCATCCAGATCGTAGCCCACGTTGTCAGCTTTCAACCCGAATTCCTTGGCGCGGTGCATCAGATGGAAAACCTCGGACGAGCGCAGCATCGCCTTGGTCGGGATACAACCCCAGTTGAGGCAAATACCACCCAGATGCTCGCGTTCGACAACGGCGACTTTCATGCCAAGCTGGGCGCCGCGGATCGCAGCCACATAGCCGCCCGGTCCGGCACCGATTACAATCAGGTCAAAGTTTTGCGCAGCCATGCATAGGCCCTCCACATCGAAATTTAGTTGAACACTAAACTACTTTTCGCAGGACCTCTAGTGACCTTACGGCATAACAGCTAGTCGATGGGCGCAATTGCCCCTATTCGGCTGCCGTCTGGACGGCGCGAATTGCCGCACCGTAGCCTCCGGCGTCCAGAAACGCCTGTTCGGGCTGCGTCGTCTTCCGGCCCATCGCGGTATTGCGAAACGGAAAGCGGCCAAAATCGCGAATGATTGCACGATGCGCGCAAGCGTGGCGGAGAAAGCCACCGCCCTCTTCCGGCAGGCGCGTATGCATCAGGCGAACAGCACGGTCCTGATCAGTGAGATTCTCCGAATGGACGAGCGGCATGTAAAAGAATGCACGGGCGGGCGGATCAATGCGCAGGTCCCAATTCCGCTCAATCGCCATCTTGGCCGCCGCGCGGGCAAGATAGTCGGTCGAGAAGGCCGTACGCTCTCCACGGAACATATTGCGCGGGAACTGATCGGCCAGGATGATATAAGCCAAACTGCCCGTCGGATATGTCAGCCACAGCCCAAGCGCACCTTCGGTGGCCGCGTACCACGTATCTGCAAACCTGTCCCGGATTGTCTGATCGAACTCAGGATCGGACTTATACCAATCAGAGGGTGAACATTCGTCCAACCAGAAAGACAACACGTCGTCAGGGCTCACCATATCACTGCTCCAACATGGTTCTTGCTTGTTTTGTTATTCGAAACAGACATCTGCCCCTGTGGCAAGCCTGCAAGCGGCACATCCGGTCACGCTGTGTGTCGCAATGACACCAGCCGTGATCACCTATGCTGGCTCTCCTCGGCCTCCTCTGCCTCGATATAGACCTCCTGCGCCAACTCGGCGGCGACCGGAGTCCCCGCCGGATAGACGGGCGCATATGGCACCGACTCTTGATCGATGTCGCTCCGGCTGCGGCGTGTCGTCCGGTAGATACCGTAGGCGGCGATCCCGCCCATCAGGATGGCCGTTAACAGCCAGAAACCTTTATTGCCGATCCCGTCCATCATGAAACCCACGATCACCGGTCCTGCAATTGCCCCAACCCCGTTGATAAACAACAAGCCGCCAGAAGCCGCCGCCATGTCCTCTTTGGCGAGGTAGTCGTTGGCGTAGGCAATCACCAGCGCATAGAGCGGGTTCGAGGTGCCGCCCACAATCGCACCGCTCAGCACGATCAGGTAATAATTCCCGGGGATCAGGAAGGCCACGAGCGACCCTGCGCCGCCAATCGCCCCAAGCCAGATGATCAACACACGGCGGTCCATCCGGTCGGAGAGCCAGCCGATGGGATACTGCAGGACGAGTGCGGCAACATAGATAGCCGACACAAAGAAAGAGATTTCACCAACCGTAAGCCCGACGCGACTGCCATAGACCGCTGACATCCCGAACTGCGCCGCAAAAACCCCGCCCAGCATGAACATACCGAAACACGCCAGAGGAGATGCGGCGATCACGTCCTTGATTTTCATAGGCTTTGTCGTGGCGAAGGCGGGCATCGGGCGCACCGACAAAAGGACCGGCGCGAAGGCCAGTGAGACCAGAATCGACGGAATAATGAAAAGCACGTACCCCGAGATGTCACCCTGCGTGACGATCCACTGGGCAAAGACGATCCCCGCCATCTGGGTGATCATATAGAGCGACAGCGCCTTGCCACGGTTCTCGTTCTCCGAGGCATCATTCAGCCAGCTCTCGGCCGTGATATAAACGCCGCAAAAACAGAAACCGATGATGACCCGACCAAGGGCCCAGGCCCATGGCTCCAGCAGCACAGGGTAGGAAATCAGCACTGCCGAAATCATCGAGCCCAAGGCCGCAAAGACCCGCACATGCCCGACGCGGCGGATCAACTCGGGCGTGAAACGCGAACTGAACAGGAATCCGAGAAAGTAGGCCGACATCACGATCGACAGCTCGAATGTGGTAAAGCCTTCGACCTCGCCGCGCAGGCCCAGCAGGGTGCCCTGCAACCCGTTACCCACCATCAGCATGAACATGCCAACGAAGAGCGCCCAGGAGCCTGTGAATACCTTAATCATCGCGTGCCTTTCTATCGTCCTCCCGAGCGTATCACACAAATCCGGCCGGGGGTCACCCGAAACCTGCGACACCTCCGCGCCCGTTTACGCCACGGGTCGCGCTATGCCAAAATCGCGGGAGTCCCGAGCCATCCCGTGAGTCACGCAACCTCCATGCAGAAGACGACCCTGATTTACTGTGTCCTTGGCGCCTTCTTCAGCCTTGGAATCGTCGTCGATTGGGTGGGCTGGCAGGGGGTTCCCCCGGCCCCTACATGGAATGACGTCACGCAGATGATCGGCGTCATAACGCTCTGTCTTTACTGAAAAAGTCAGGATGCACAACGGATCGGTGTGCGGCATCGCGGCAGCGCCAAGCTCCTGACGATCCTGCTGCCGCCTCTCGGAACAACGGTCTACTTTTGCCAGTCAAGGCACTGGCCGCAAGCACTGGGTGCCAGCCTGCTCTTCTGGGCCGGCCTGATTGCGCTCGCCTTCGTCACCGAAGAAATCTGCTACCGCCTGCTTGCCTAGCCGTTGGGCAGCAGAAGCGACGAATCCCCGTAGGAAAAGAACCGGTACTCCTGCGCAATCGCATGGGCGTAGATATCGCGGATCGTCTGCACACCCATCAGCGCCGACACCAGCATCATCAGCGTCGACTTGGGCAGGTGGAAGTTTGTCATCAGTCCGTCCGACATCTGGAACCGGAAACCCGGTGTAATGAAGATATCCGTCGGGCCCACCCAAGGCTTCATCTGACCGTCCTGCGCCGCGCTCTCGATCAGGCGCATTGCTGTCGTGCCCACAGGGATGATCCGGCCGCTGGCAGCTCGTGTCGCGCTGATCTCGGAGGCGGCCTTTTCCGTAACCTCGCCCCATTCAGAGTGCATCTTGTGCTCGGAAATGTCGTCAACCTTGACCGGCAGGAATGTTCCGGCACCCACATGCAGCGTCACATGGGTAAACTGCACACCGCGCGCTTCCAGTGCCGCCAGCAAAGGGCCGTCAAAATGCAAAGAGGCCGTGGGTGCGGCGACCGCGCCGGAATTCTTGGCCCAATAGGTCTGGTAATCCTGCTTATCGGCCTCATCCGCCTTGCGCTTGGCCTCGATATAGGGCGGCAAGGGCATGGAGCCTGCCGCCGCAAGCGCCGCGTCAAAATCATCGCCGGTCAGGTTGAACCGCAGCACCCCCTGCCCGTCGCGACGCCCCTCGACCACGGCAGAGAGATCATCGGAGAACACGATTGTCTCGCCGTCGCGCACTTTCTTGAGAGGCTTGATCATCGCGGTCCAAGTGCCCTCGGCCTGCGGCTCAAGCAGCGTGACCTCGATCCGCGCTTCGGTCTCTCCGGCTTCGCCCGAGCGATGGCGTGTGCCGCTCAGCCGTGCGGGGATCACTTTGGTATCATTCAGGATCAACCGGTCGCCGGGCTGCAGGATATCAGGCAACTGGTTCACGATCCGGTCTTCGATCGTCTTGCCTCGCGCCAACAACAGCCGCGCGGACGAGCGCGGGCGGGCGGGACGGGTGGCAATCAGATGTTCGGGCAGGTCGAAATCGAAGTCGCTCAGTTTCATTGCGAGATATCCGGCGCCGGTCTGCGGAAGATCTCTCGGAACATACCGGGCGTCAGCGCCGAGAGCGGATTGACACTGACTTGCGGTGCCTCCGTCGTCCCGCGGATATTGAAGTTGAACCCGATCAACCCCTCGCCCCGGCGCGTCAGAAAAGAGCCCAGACCGTTCACCAGATAGAAAGGTGACACGACCCCCTGCAAATCAATGGCATTGCTGGCGAGCGTGTAAGTCCCATCCACCGAAATGCCAAGACCCGGTCCGACCGCACTGGCCTCTGCGATGATGACGTCGCGCGGGGTCAGGCGGAAACGGGCGTCAATCTCGTCGAACGACAGCCCCTGCCCGTCCAACTGCTGCAATAGGCCCACCACGCTGATGGCGTCCAGAAGTGCGGCCATCGTGGGCGCATCGCGCACGCGCAGGTCCCGCATGGCCAGCGTGCCATCGAACTCGCCTGCGTCGCCGCTCGGCAGGAGGGTCAGGTCAAAGTCGCCGCCAATGGCGTTCTGCATCAATCCAGAGGCCCGCAGGAGCGCGCCTGCATCAGGGCTGCGCAAACGGACCGCCGACCGCCCCTCGCGCGGGGCAACCGCGCCTGCAACAGGGGCCTCGCCATTCAGGGCCGCAGTAAATTCGCCACGAAAGCCGCCCTCGCTCCTGAAGCTTCCGCTGAATTCTTCCAGCGCGATGCCCTCGGTCACCTGCAGGCGGTCCAAAGCGATGGAGATCGGGCCACTCTCGCCCTGTGCGGCACCAAACTGGGCGCGGCGCAGATCAAGCGCACCGCCTTCGATACTTACCCCGACCGGTTGACCCGCCCCGCGCCCCGCAAGCGTGATGGGCGCATCAAGCCAGTCGCCCACACTCACCCGCGCAAAACGCGCCTCGCCCAATTGGCCGTCGTCACGCAGGGTGATGCGGCCTTCTGCCCGCAAGCCGCCGCCCGCGACCTCAAGCCGCGTGATCTCAGGCACCGCGCCAAGGGCACCCTCCACCCGCAGGTTTCCTGCAGCATCAGGCGGCTTGGACCAGCCGACCGCCGGAATGGCCACGGTCACACCGACCAGATCGGACGTCAGCGCAAACTGCGGCGGGCCGCTGCCAAGACGCATCTCAAGCTCGCCGTGCCCACTCCCTGAGAACGTGCCCGGCGGCAGGGCAATGCCGAATTCATCAAGAAAGGTTTGCGACAGGGCCACATTCGCCAGCACGCGGCTGCCACGGTTCTCGGGATCACCAAAGCGCTGGTCCCATGCGCCAAGGGCATTGACCTCGCCAACCCGCACCTGCCCCGCGATATTCACCCCCTGCCTGCTCGCAGTCACCTGCAAACGCAGCGCGGCAAAATCGCGTCCCGGCACCAGACGGTCGCTGCGGACGCCCGTCAACTCCGAGGTCATCGCCATTTGCACATCAGCCGGATCAGGGCGCGGCATCAATGGCCATGTGATCCGCCCCGTGGTCAGCGCCTGCCCCTCGGCAATCGTGACAGGCACATTGGCCTTATCCATATACTCAAACGGTGGCTGGTTGAGGATCGACATGGCCGCGGTCAGCGAGCTGTCGATCTGCAGATCGAGAATGGCGGGCGACGGATTCAGGCGCAGGTCCGCGATTGTCATGGTCGAGCCACCGAGTTCCAGCAAGCCACCCTCGGGGGCCAGAGCCTGCCCCTCGTCCAGACTGATGACGAACTGGTTGTTCTCGATGCTGGCGACACCGTCCGCGCCCGTGATCGGTGGCATCGACTGCATGAAGGTGATGGTCGTATCGGCAAAGGCATAGCCAAGTGCAAACTGCGTCGCCCGTTCCGGTGCGATCCGCAGGCCGATCACCACATCCTCCAGCATGCCGCCTCCGACATTCGCGGCAAACCACGCCCGCGAACCGGGCTTCATCGCGGGCGGCCAGAAATCGACGATGCGGTCGGGCGCGATCAGGTCAGTCTCGGCATCTATGGCGATGTCCCACCCTGCATCTGTGGCAGCAATCCGCCCTTTGGCTATCGTGCGGCTGGTGCCATCACGGGCCACGATCTGGCCGATATCCAGCACAAAGGGATCAAAGCGCGCACGTAGATCAACCGCGAGCGCCGGCAATTCGGGCGCCGTCTCGAAAAGGCCAGCGGGGTTCACGGCCACATCCGTCAGCCGCAACTGGGCAAGGATCGCCTGCGGCAGACCATCCGAGAAGGCGCGCAGATAGGCGGCCCCGTCGCCACGCAACTGCCCCCAGTCGGAAGCGATATTCATCTCGGAAAAGGCAATGAGGTCACGGACCGGATCAAAACTGAAATAGGCCTGCGCCTGCTGGAACAAGACTGGCGGCGTGCCGGGGTTCGGCTGGAACCCGCCCGCCCCGATCTCGAGCCGCGCATTCAGAGGACCCAAAGCCCCCTGCTCGTCCAGGCTTGTGCGCAAATCCGCGCTGATCGGCGCATCCACTCCGCCCAGCCACAAAAGCGCAGGTGACTGTGTAGCAAGGTCGCTGGCCACACCATTCTCGATATTGAGCCCGATATGCGCCGCGCGGCTATCGCGCGGGCTGCTGTAAGAGAGGCTCACGGTGGTGACATCAGGCCGCCCCGCCAAAAGCGCAAACTCCCCCCGCAGGGATGTCTGGCCGCCCCGCAGATCAAGCCCCACGCGGCCACCGTCAACGATCCAGCTCCGCCCTGCGCGCGCGTCGTCGAAATTCACGATCAGCCCGTCCGCCTGCACGGTCTCCAAAGCCTCCAGCGCAGGGCGTGCGAAAAGCTGGTCGAACTGTTCCAGAAGCGCGGGCAAGCTACCCGCCTGCCGCACATCGGCGGCATTTCCCGCCAACGCAAAAGACACTGCCCCGTCGAGGGCACGGCGTAGGTTGACCTGCGCGCCGATCAGGCGCACCTCCTGCGGCAAGAGCTCCCGACGCAGGATCAGTCCGCGCGGGGAAATCAGCCCCTCGACCACAGGCACCCGCGTCAGCGTCAAACCGCCCGAATCGACCAGCCGCGTATCCACCAGCCGGACGCGCGGGTGCAGGTCACGCCCGATGCGCAGGGTAATCTCGCCAAAATCCAGCGTCGTGCCGGGCAGGATCTGCGCAACCCTCTCGGACACGCGATTCTCGATCCAGCTTGGCGCCGTGATATCACGGTCGATGAGCATGACCGCCGCCGCTGCTGCAAAGGCCAGCGGCAAGAGCGAGACAACCACAACCGCCCGCAGCCAGAAAAACCACGCGGGCATGCCACGCCGCTTGCGCGGTTTGACTGACGGCTCGATAGGCTCTGGCATTTCGGTTTCTTCGGACATCTCGGTGCGGTTCGTGGCGCGGTGCCCTTTATCTTCGCCCGTCAGGCACTAAAACGAAACAGGCAAAAGCGATCCTGAAAGGACACGATATGTCACATCCCGTTGTCGGCGATACCGCCCCCGCATTCACCCTGCCCCGCGACGGCGGCGGCGAGGTCAGCCTGTCCGATTTCGCAGGCAAGAAAGTCGTCCTCTATTTCTATCCGAAAGACGACACACCCGGCTGCACGAAAGAGGCGCTCGGCTTTACCGATATGGTCGCCGAATTCGACGCCGCTGGCGCCGTGATCTTTGGCGTGTCGAAAGACAGCGTCAAAAAGCACGAGAAATTCGTCGCCAAACACGACCTCAAGATCGCGCTGCTCTCTGACGAGGAAGGCGACGTCTGCGAGCGCTACGGCACCTGGGTCGAAAAAAGCATGTATGGCAAGACCTACATGGGCATCGAACGGGCCACCTATCTGATCGGCGCGGACGGCAAGATTGCCAAAGTCTGGCGCAAGGTCAAAGTGCCCGGTCATGTCGAAGCCGTGCTCGAGGCGGCACGCGGCGCATGACCCTTGCCGAGATGGCCGTCGCGGTGCTGACCACCGCCGACGGCCGCGAAAAGACCGCCCTTTCGCGCAAATACGCGGCCCAATGGCAGGCGGCGCGCGCCGCTGGCAAGCCTTTGGAGGTTGGCACGGCGACACCGCCGCACCGCCCGTCACGGCCCGAAAAGCCCGAACTCCTCGACCCGCGCGATGTGCCGCACCGCAAGCCCGGGTCCGAGGCTGGCCGGATCGCCCTTCTGCATGCGGTCGCCCATATCGAACTCAACGCCGTCGACCTGCATTGGGACATCATCGCGCGGTTCTCCGGCACCGCGCTGCCCATCGGGTTCTTTGACGACTGGGTGAAAGCCGCCGACGAGGAATCAAAGCATTTCAACCTGATGTGCGACTGCTTGGAGGAGTTGGGCAGTTTCTACGGCGCCCTGCCCGCCCACGCTGGCATGTGGCGCGCAGCCGAGGACACCGTGGACGATCTGATGGGGCGCCTTGCCGTTGTGCCCATGGTGCTTGAGGCGCGCGGGCTCGACGTCACACCAGGCATGATCAAGATCTTCCAGCAGGCCAAGCTGACCAACGCCGTCGCGGCCCTCGAGACTATCTATGCAGAAGAGGTCCACCACGTTGCCTACGGCTCCAAGTGGTTCCACTTCCTTTGCGGACGGCACGACCTTGACCCGACCGAGGTTTTTCACGGGCTGGTGCGCAAGTATTTCCACGGGCAACTCAAGCCGCCGTTCAACGAGGAAAAACGGGCCAAAGCAGGGATTCCACCGGATTTCTACTGGCCCCTCGCCGGGACAGAGCACGCCGCGAAACCCGCCAAATAGCATCGGCAAGACACCGCCGATCACCATGAAAAACAGGGATTTGATGAAATCCCGCCCCAAAAACCTTGCAGCCTCCGGCACGGCTGCTTAAACGAATACGGGGGCTGCGCCGCCACAGGCGCAGACTGGGACACCGGGACGGAGACAATTAAAGCGTGAGATCACGACTGACAGCACGTTTCCACGGCATGCTGGAGCGCGTCTTTCCCGAAAGACGATTGTTCCTGCGCTCGGACGAAGAGACCCGCTTTATCCGTCTGAAACCGGAAACGCAGCTTGTCGCCTGGACCGGATGCGTCCTTGTCGTGGGATGGACGATCATCGCGACCGCAATCCTTCTGATGGACAGTATCGGTGCTGGCAATTTCCGCGCGCAGGCCGAGCGCGAGCAGATGGTCTACGAACAGCGGTTGAATGCCCTGTCAGCCGAACGCGACCAGCGCGCGGTCGAGGCCGCCGCCGCCCACGAACGCTTCAACGCGGCACTCACACAGATTTCGATCATGCAGTCCCAGCTTCTTGAAGTTGAGGAAAAGCGGCGCGAGCTTGAGCGCGGTCTGGAAACCGTCCAGGTCACCCTGCGCGATACGATGCGGCTGCGCGAAGACGCGCTCGACCGCCTCGCCCAGATTGAAGCCGAGGGCGGTGACGGGCAGCAGTTCATCGCCAACGCCGAAAGCGATAGCACGGTCGACCTTCTGTCCGATGCACTGGCACAGACCGCCGCCGAGCGCGACCAGATCGCGCGTGATGCTGAATGTGCCATCACGCAAGCCGAGGAACTGGAGCTGGAACTGCGCCTGCAGCAGGAACGCAACGACCAGATCTTCCGCCAGTTGGAAGAGGCTATGCTGGTCTCGGTGGAACCGCTCGACCGGATGTTCCGTGCGGCAGGGATG
>CAXQAV010000047.1:0-6663 GCA_964221795.1 Luminiphilus sp.
ACAGGAGGCGCCACCCGCGCGGCGTCGGTCAAGGCCGGCCTCGCTGAAGTGGGCGAAAGGGCGACGCGCGTGCTGATCCCTGACGCCGCCCGCCCTCTGGTCTCCAGCGCTGCAAGGACACGGTCGATGCTCGCATCCGAGACCAGAGGGCGGGCGGCGTCATGGATCAGCACGCGCGTCGCCCTTTCGACCACTTCAGCGAGGCCGGCCTTGACCGACGCCGCGCGGGTGGCGCCTCCTGTCACGACGCGGCATTCAGGCGTACGGGGCCAGAGCGTTGTCTCGACATCATCGGGGTGCAGCACCAGAACGACCTCGGAGATGGCAGGATGGGCTGCAAAGCGTTCCATCGCATATGCAGCGACAGGCTTGCCGGCCAGAAGTTGCCATTGCTTTGGCAACTCGCCGCCTGCGCGGGTACCGCGACCGGCTGCAACGATGATAGCGACTGTTGTCATAGGCGCAGTTCCTCTTTGTTCTTGGTGTAGGCTGCCGTGCGGGCCTGTGCAATTCGACAGTTTTGCGGCAGTAATGCTCGAAAAATAGGCAAACGCCAATTAATCGGGATATTTTGTCTGCCAATTCGTTGAGAAAGTGCAGAGTTGGCGCTATCTGAGCCTGAGCGCACAGACAGTAGGCGAATGATCGTTCCTTTGGCACAGCACGAATCCTCTCAGACATCGGGCCAGGCTTTGCTGGTTCTGGATGATGTGACTCTGTCGCCGCCGGTGGCGCTGTCTCCGCTTGCCGGGATCACGGATTTGCCGTTCCGGCAACTGGTCGCATCCTTCGGTGCCGGTTGGGTGGTCAGCGAGATGGTCGCGAGTCAGGAGATGGTGCAAGCCAAACCCGGCGTCCGCGAGCGCGCCGAGCTGGGCTATGATCAGGCCAATACTGCCGTCCAGATCGCGGGGCGCGAGGCCTACTGGATGGCCGAGGCCGCCCGCATGATCGAGGCCAATGGCGCCGCCCTGATCGACATCAATATGGGCTGTCCAGCCAAGAAAGTGACCAACGGCTATTCGGGCTCCGCCTTGCTGAAAACGCCAGACCACGCCTTGCACCTGATCGAAGCGGTTGTGAACGCCGTGAAAATCCCTGTGACACTCAAGACCCGTCTGGGCTGGGACGATGATCTCCTGAATGCGCACGAGGTCGCCAAGCGCGCCGAAGGGGCAGGTATTAGGATGGTCACGATCCATGGACGCACCAGATGCCAGTTCTATAAGGGCTCGACCGATTGGGCGGCAATTGCACGTGTCAAAGAGGCGGTCGATATGCCTGTGATCGCTAATGGTGACATCGTGGATGCCGCTACAGCCCGCGAGGCACTGCGCCTGTCTGGCGCTGATGGCGTGATGATCGGGCGAGGTGCACAAGGACGGCCATGGCAGTTGGCCAAAGTGGCGGCGGCCTTGTTTGGCACGCCTGCGCCGCAGGTGCCCGAAGGCTCCGCGCTGGTCGATATGGTGCGCGAACACTATGCGTCTATGTTGTCATTCTACGGTGATGCCCTGGGCCGCAGGGTCGCACGCAAGCACCTTGGCTGGTACATGGACGACGCCGGCACGCCATCAGACCTCCGTAAGAAGATCCTGACCGAAGAAGAACCCGAGGCCGTCATGCGCGCCTTGCCCGACGCCTTGCAAGAAAGGATGGCCGCATGATTTTTGGCGGCGCACTTTGGGCATCGTTGCCTGTCCCGTCGCTGATGATTGACGGCGAGGACATCATTACACTCAGCAATCCCGCGGCGGAGAGCTTTCTCAACATGTCCGCCAAATCGCTTGAGGGTCAGAAGTTCTGGGAAAAGGTGATGATTGATGCGCCGCTTGAGGGGCCATTCAATCGGGCCCGCGAGAACCGGACATCGCTCTTCGTCAATGATGTGGATGTCGGCAGCGGCGAGCGCCCACCGCTCTTGTGCAATATCCAGTTTGCGCCGCTTCAGGGCGACGATGAAAAGATGATCGTCATGATCAGCCCGCGCGAGATCGCCAGCCGCGTGACCCATAACAATTACTCCGGCAAAGCCGCGAAATCCGCGATCGGCATGGCCGAGATGCTGGCCCATGAGATCAAGAACCCGCTTGCAGGGATCACCGGCGCGGCACAGCTGTTGTCGATGGGTCTGACGCCGGAAGATCAGGAGATGACTGACCTGATCGTCGCCGAAAGCCGCCGCATTGTAAAACTGCTCGAACAGGTCGAGCAATTCGGTAACCTGCGGCCACCCAAGCTGGCACCGATCAACATTCACGACGTCTTGGACCGCGCACGGCAGTCGGCAGCGGTCGGATTTGGCGCGCATATGCTTTTTGTCGAGGAATACGACCCATCGCTGCCGCTGACCCATGCCGACAGCGACCAGTTGCTGCAGGTCTTTCTGAACCTGCTCAAGAATGCCTCTGAGGCCTGTAAGGATGCGGGCACGATCCGTCTGCGGACCTTCTATGACACCTCGCTGCGCGTGCGACGCTCGGATGGCACGCAGGCGCGGTTACCGCTGCAGGTCGAGATCATTGATGATGGCCCGGGCCTACCGCCTGATATCGCCGATGACATCTTCGAACCCTTTGTCTCTGGCAAGGAAAACGGCACCGGTTTGGGGCTTGCGCTTGTGTCGAAACTGATCGTCGACGCTGGCGGCTGGATTTCGGTGGATAGCGTGCCGGGCCGGACGCTTTTCCGCATTTCGCTGCCCGTGGCCCCCAAAGACTTACTCACAGGAGAAGATTGATGGACGGAACTGTTCTCGTTGCCGATGACGACCGCACGATCCGCACTGTTTTGACGCAGGCGCTCACGCGCGCCGGCTGTAAGGTGCATGCGACGTCTTCGCTTGTGACGCTGATGCGTTGGGTCGAAGAGGGCAAGGGCGACCTTGTGATCTCGGACGTGGTGATGCCGGATGGGAATGGTCTGGAGCAACTGCCGCAGATCGCCGAACATCGCCCGGGCCTGCCGGTGATCGTGATTTCGGCGCAGAATACCATCATGACGGCGATCCAGGCGGCAGAGGCAGATGCCTATGACTATCTGCCAAAACCTTTTGACCTGCCGGACCTGATGAAGCGCGCCGCCCGCGCGCTAGAGGTCAAACGTCGTGCGCCTGCAAACCGCGGTGCGGCGAAGGCGGCAAATGAACATACCGGCGATCTGCCGCTGGTAGGCCGGACACCGGTCATGCAAGAGCTTTACCGGCTGGTTGCCCGTGTCATGAACACGCAATTGCCCGTGCTGATCACCGGTGAGAGCGGAACAGGCAAATCGCTGATCGCGCGTGCGGTGCATGATCTTTCGGACCGCCGCAGCCTGCCATTTGTTGTTGTTTCGGCCTCTGACCTTGAAGGGATGGATGGCCCCTCGACGGTGCTGAGTCGCGCCAAGGGTGGATCAATCCTGTTTGATGAGGTCAGCGACCTATCCGAACTGGCGCAGGCACGGATTGTGCGGATGCTGGATACTTTGGCCGATAATGCGCCGCGGATCATGGCCACTTCGCAGTCAAACCTGATGGCCCGCATGGAAGACGGACATTTCCGCGAGGACCTGTTCTACCGTCTGAGCGGTGTTACTGTTGCGGTGCCGTCCCTGCGCGAGCGGGTAGACGATATCCCGCTTCTGGCCGAACATTTCCTCGCGCGCTCTGAACGCGACGGAGCGCCTGTGCGCCGTTTCGGAGATGCCGCCCTTGATCTGGTGCGCGCCTATAGTTGGCCCGGCAACGTCCGCCAGCTTGAAAACGCGGTGCGCCGTCTGGTTTTCACCTCGACAGAGGAAGAAATCACACGGGCCGAGGTCGAGACAGTTCTGGGCAACCAGCCAGCGATCGAGCCACTGCGCTCCGGTGGCGAGGGTGAAAAGCTTTCTGCCAGTGTTGGCAAACATTTGCGGCGCTATTTTGATCTGCACGGCGGAGTTCTTCCGCCGCCCGGCCTCTACAATCGTATTCTCAAGGAGGTCGAGGCGCCGCTGATCGAGATTGCCTTGGATGCCACGGGCGGCAATCAGGCAAAATGCGCGGACCTCTTGGGGATCAACCGGAATACGCTGCGCAAGAAGATCACTGACCTCGATATCCGCGTGACACGGCGCCGCAAGTTGATGTAAAACCGCAACATAAGCGTGGCATTCCTGTGTCAATCGCAGGTGAGACCACATAACAAAGCGGTATCGTGAGGGCGACCTCACCCAAACAACAGGGCAGTGCGCGTGCGGCGTTCCCGTTTCGGCCTCGATTTTGCAGGGCTCAGCCGTTGGCTGCGCCAGAGGCATGTGCAGAACGCGCTGACAACTGTGCTAGTTGTCGGGGCGCCTGTGCTCGCGGTGCTGACCTATGTGGTCGTGGGGCCGCTGGACCGGGGTCCATCGTCCAACGCGCTGCGCCTGATCCTGACAGTCGACCTGATCGACGTGCTGATCGTCTCGGCGCTCGTGATGCGGCAGGTGGCGCGGATCATCTCTGCGCGCCGCGCGCGTTCAGCGGGGTCGCAACTTGCGGTGCGCCTGACGGGCGTCTTTGCGCTTTCGGCGCTGGTCCCCATTGTTCTGGTGGCTGTATTTTCGGTCACGCTGATTTCGATTGCGATTGACGGGCTGTTTTCGGAACCCGTCGGCAACGTCCTGCGCACATCTCTGACCACGGCACAGGCTTATGAGCAGGAACACCGCCGCGAGATCGCGCGCGACGGACAGGCGCTGGCCGCCTATCTGAACCGTGAGAGGCAGCAGAACCTCTTTATGGATGACGGCGAGGTGCGCGTCGCCTTGGGCGAGGTACAGGCGCAGATCGAGCGTGGGCTGACCGAAGCTTTCGTCATTGACGGCCTCGGCACGATCAAAGCGCGAGGCGCACGATCCTATGAATTCCACTACGAACGCCCAACGGCGGACGACTTTACAGTCGCCGAGCGGGACGGCATCGCGATCATCCCCGACTTTCGCAACAACGAGTTCCGTGCGCTGATCCCGCTGTCAGCGTTTCGCGACCGCTATCTTTACGTCACTCGCGCAGTGGACGGGGATGTGCTGTCTCTGCTGGATGATACCACCGAAACCGTGGCACAATACGTCGAACTGTCGAATGAGCGCGGGCAACTGCTCTTCCAGTTTGGCCTGCTCTACATGGGTTTCGCAGTGATCCTGATCCTTGGCGCGATCTGGGGCGGGCTGTGGTTTGCTGAAAGGCTAGCGCGGCCAGTCGGGCGTCTGGTCTCAGCCTCGCAACGCGTTGGCGCAGGCGATCTCGATGTCCGCGTGATCGAGGATGACAGTCAGGACGAGATTTCCCAGCTCGGCACATACTTCAACCAGATGACCGAGCGGTTGAAGGGGCAGCGCGAAGAGCTCTTGCAGACCAACGAAATAACAGAACGTCGCAGGCGACTGTTTGATAGCGTGCTCAGCTCGGTGACGTCTGGCGTCGTCGGGGTTGATCCGGAGGGGCGCATTGCTTTCGTCAACCCCTCGGCGCGCAAGCTTCTTTCGGTTGACGAGGGGAGCGAGGATATGTCGCTGGAAGTCGCCGTGCCCGAGTTCAGTGATCTTTTCGCTGAAGTGCGCGACAGCGACCGCGAAAGCGTGCAGAACCAGATCAATCTGGTTCGCAATGGCCAGCAGGAAAGCCTGCTTGTGCGTATGTCCGAACGGCGCAGCGAGGAGGGCGCGCTGGAAGGCTACGTTGTGGCCCTTGATGATGTCACCGATCTTGTCAGTGCCCAGCGCATGGCCGCATGGGGCGACGTTGCCCGACGGATCGCCCATGAAATCAAGAACCCGCTGACCCCGATCCAGCTTTCGGCGGAACGGATCAAGCGCAAGTTCCACAATCAGGTGGGCGAGGATTCCGACAAGCTGGAACAGATGACCGATGTGATCGTGCGGCAGACAAACGACCTGCGCCGGATTGTGGACGAGTTCTCCAAATTCGCGCGGATGCCGCAACCGGAGCTGCAGAAGGCCAATCTGACCAAACTTGTCAGTGATGCGGTCGCATTGCAAGTTGCAGGGCAGCCGGATGTCCGCTTTGACGTCGCACTGCCTGACGGGGAGGTCATCGTCGATATGGACGGCACGATGATCGGGCAGGCGCTGACGAACCTTCTCAAGAACGCAGGCGAGGCGACGGAGACCTACATCGCGAAACAGGGTGCCGAGGGTTATACACCGAAGATACGGGTGACGATGCTGGCCGAAGACGGTCGGGCCGAAATTCGCATCGCAGACAACGGGATCGGACTGCCTGAAGACCGCGCGCGCCTGTTCGAACCCTATGTGACGACACGCGACAAGGGCACGGGCCTCGGGTTGCCGATCGTCAAGAAGATCATCGAAGAACACGGCGGCACGCTCATCCTGAGCGATGCCGAGATATTTGACGGACAGACCCATGCAGGGGCCTGTGCCGTCGTTCAACTACCTGTTGTTTCGGCCCCCGAGCGGGCCGCAAAAATTTCAGCATGAGGACCATCATGGGCGATATTCTGATCACCGACGACGAACGCGACATCCGCGAGTTGATTTCGGAAATTCTACAGGACGAGGGCTACACGACACGGCTGGCCGGCACTTCGGACGAGTGCATGGCCCAGATCGACAGCGAGGTTCCGGCGCTGATGATCCTCGATATCTGGCTGAAAGACAGCAACATGGACGGGATCG
>CAXQAV010000048.1:0-2379 GCA_964221795.1 Luminiphilus sp.
CTGGCACGTATCCTGCGCGGCGTGGAAGAAGTGCGGACGCTCGACGGCCCGATGCTCCGCTCGGGCGAGGCACGGCGGACGGGCACGTTCACGAAAAGCCTGCAAGACGTCTACGACCTGCCAGCCACGCTGGTCCGCAAGGACCGCAGCCAGCTGATCCACGGGCCGCTGGACCTGCTCAAGGCCATTCTGGAAGAGGGCGAAAAGGGCCTATCGCTGCAGCGCTACAAGGGTCTGGGCGAGATGAACCCCGACCAGCTCTGGGAAACCACGCTTGATCCTGACGCGCGCACGCTGCTTCAGGTCAAGATCGAGGATGTGGCCGAGGCGGACGATCTGTTCACCAAACTCATGGGCGATGTGGTGGAGCCACGGCGCGAGTTCATCCAGCAGAACGCGCTGAATGTCGAGAACCTCGACTTCTAGAACCGGCGGCGGAACAACTGAAAGACAAAAGGTGCGATCGCGATCACGAGGGTGATCCGGATGATATGCATCACAGAGACATAGGCCACGTCCTGCCCCAGCGCGAGGGTCAGGAGTGACATCTCTGTCAGACCCCCTGGCGAAAAGGCAAGGAAAGCCTGCGCCAGCGGGATCGCACTGATCATGACGATCAATTCGGCAAAAACCACGGCAGCCATCAGCATCAATACTGAGGCAATCGCCGACAGGCCGATGTCGTGGCGCACCTCTGCCAAAGTAGCGCCGATGAAACGTGTCCCGATGATGGTGCCAATTGTGATCTGGGCCCCGATGACAAAGAGCGTCGGTGGCGGGACGGTGACCCAGGCTGCGAAGTGGGCAATCCCGCTGAGGATCATCGGCCCGAATACGGGAGCCGCGGGCAGTCGCAATGCCTTGCCCAGCACCACGCCAAGAACCGCGCAGAGGATCAGGATTGCATAGTCCAGTGCGGTGATCTCTGTCACTCCGACCCATTGTGTTCCGTTCTGCCCTGCGGTTGTGACACCCAGAAAGAAGCCGAAATAGAGCGCCACAAAGACAATAATCAGGAGCACCCGCGCGGCATGCGCCAAGGCGATCCGGCGCTCGTCCCCACCGGCCTCAGCCCCGAGGATCAACATCTCGTTCAGGCCGCCGGGCATCGAGGCGTAAAAGGCGGTCACCGGGTCATAACCGCCAAGACGCCTGTAAACATTAAAAGAGACAAAGGCCGCGATCGCCAGGAACACCGGCATCAGCATGAGCGTAATCACCCAAAGCCCGAGCATCCCGAGAACCTCTGCGGTGACACCCGCACCAAGCATGACACCGATGATCGGTATCACATAGCCACGGAGCCGGTCAGGCCCCGCAATCGGCGCGCGCAGGAGCGCCGCAACCGTATTGGCGATCATCGGCCCCAGCATCCATGGCAATGGCAGACCGCCGAAATAGGCGATGAGCCCCCCTGCCAGACCAATCGCCATGGCGACGACTTGCGGCAGGAGAGATTTGGGTTGCCTCATACTCGCCGTCACAACCCGCCGATGTGATGGGTGCCGCGCGCCTTGGCGAGCGCGATCTGTTTCTGGCGTTCGCGGAAGCGCTCTTTGTCGGCCTCGGTTGTTTCGTCGATGCATTGATGGCAGGAGACACCCTGTTCATAGGCAGGGTGGTTCCGATCCTCGGGGCGCAGCGGACGGCGGCAGGCATAGCAAAGGACATGCGGCCCCTCGGTCAGGCCATGGCCGACGCTCACGCGGGCGTCGAAGACAAAGCATTCGCCGTCCCACTTGCTCTCTTCCTGCGGGACTTCCTCAAGATACTTCAGGATTCCGCCCTTGAGGTGATAGACATCCTCGACACCCTGACCGAGCAGGTAGTTCGTGGACTTTTCACAGCGGATACCACCGGTGCAGAACATGGCGATGCGCTTGTTATGGAAACGCTCCTTGTTCGCTTCCCACCATTTGGGAAAATCGCGGAAACTCTTGGTTTCGGGATCAATGGCCCCCTCAAAGGTGCCGATCGCCACTTCATAGTCGTTGCGGGTGTCGATCACCGCCACATCCGGTGCAGAAATCAGGTCGTTCCATTCCTTGGGATCAACATAATGACCCACGCGGGCGACGGGATCGACGTCCGGCTGGCCCATCGTCACGATCTCTTTCTTGAGGCGAACCTTCATGCGGTGGAAAGGCGGGGTCTCGGAGAAGCTCTCTTTCCACTCCAGATCGGCGCAACCGGGGAGCGCGCGGATATGCGCGATCACATCGTCAATTCCCGCGCTGCTGCCGGCAATGGTGCCGTTGATGCCTTCCTTGGCGATCAGCATGGTACCTGAAATACCTTGCGCCTTGCAGAGCGCCTTGAGCGGGGTCTGGATAGCCTCGAGGTCGTCGAAACGGGTGAAATGGTAGAGTGCGGCGATCG
>CAXQAV010000049.1:0-8004 GCA_964221795.1 Luminiphilus sp.
AGCCGTCCGCTTCGCGGATCCGCTGATCTTTTTCGCCTTGTGCCAGCGGAATGACCTTGTTGTATTCGCGGCGCGCCTCATTGATCAGACGTTCCTTTTCCTGCTGGGCTTGGTTGACCTCATTGAACGACGCCTGAACGGGGCCTGGAGGGTTGATGTTCTTCAGCTGCACCTGGTCGATGCTGATGCCCATGGCGTATTTCGTGGACAGAGCCTGCATCTTGAGGAGCGCCTCGCTCTCGATCTCCTGCCGGCCAATAGTGATGACCTCGTCAACCGTGCGGTCACCGACGACCTCGCGCATCACGGACTCAGAAACGTAGCGCAAGGTTGCACTTGGCTCGCGTACCTCGAACAGGAACTTCAGGGGGGCCGAGATCCGGTACTGTACCACCCATTCCACAAGTGCAGCGTTCAGATCCCCTGTTACCATTTCAGTCTCACGCTTGCCATCTGACGGGCTCTGATAGGGATCGGCCCTGCCAGGAGTCGTAAACCCGAATTCCTGCTTCAGCTGCCGTTTCACGGGCACCAGTGTGGCAATGTCGATACCAAGTGGAAATTTGAAGTGGAGGCCAGGCGGAACCTCAGAAGAGTATTTGCCAAAGCGCTGGACAACGGCAACCGAGTCGCTCGGGACAGTGTAATAGGACGACCAGGCGGCAAATCCTGCCAAGACGATCGCCCCGGCGACCACTATCGCCCTCAAAGGCGGCCGCCCATCGGGGAACAACCCGCCCAAGCGATCGCGGCCCTGACGTAGGATATCGTCAATCTCAGGTGGGCTACGTTTAGGTCTGTTTTGCCATGGTCCACGATCTTCCGGACCACCATTCTGGTCGGACATTTCGTTACCTCTCTTGCTCACGTGAACCAGCAGCTGGTTCACGCTCTAGCGGCCGGTTGGGAGACTTGCGCTACTACTCACCTTTAGTGGGCATTCCCTCGTTTTCTGCAGCCTGGATCGAGGAGTTTTCCTGTTGTTCATTATCCCCAGGAGACGAAACCGGTTCCGTTTCTTTGGCCTGAGTTGCCTGCCCTCCAGAGTAGAGATGCCGAAGCTGGATTTCGGAAACACCATCGGCCTCCATCACCAGCCGAACCATCGGATCGGCAAGCATTTCCTCCAAAAAAAGTTCAGCAAGATCTTTCCCCGTCAGCTTGTCTTTTGCGAGGGCGTCATCGAGATCGGCCAACGACACGGTCAAAGTTCTCGCCAACCCGGGGTGAGAGGCCCGAGAGTGCAGCTTCAACGTTACAGATGCCTTCCAACTGTTTGGGTCTAGGCAGTCGGGTGGAGAAAACAATTCCGTTTCGATGTCGTACTCGCCTGGCGGAAGCGTCTCGTCGAATCCCGGCACATTGAAAGGTTGGGCAAACACTGCAATGGATTTTTTGACTAACTCGCTCATGGAGGTGCCCTTTCATCGAAGCGACAAGCGGGCCAATGCTGCGGCTGCCAGAGCATTTTCGTGCTCATGGTAGTGCCCGTGAAATACTCCGTCCACTCTGACCTCCCAAATCCCATTCCTCTTCCGGACGCGGACACGTTCCGCTTCTGCGGTAGGACGATAAGGATGTACGAAGGTTCCTTCATTTTCAGGCTGCAACACCGGAGTAGCGTGAACCGTGGGGAGTGGCGCGTCTGGCATCTTTGTCTCCCAAAGGGCAACTACTACGCGGATGAAGTCCTCCGCGTAATCATCCGCATTTCGGTAGTCATGCTCGTGCCGCTCCATGGTCATGGGCTCGACGAAGCGCTTCTTCAGGTGTTCGATGAAGCGTGGCTCTTTATCGGACATATAGGCTATGAGCGACTGCAGAACCCGTTCATGGGCCAAAACACGTCGCTCGAGATCTGTCGTTTCAGGCAACGATCGAGACATTACAACGCTCATCCTTCATTGTTCGAATTTTCTGCGCGATCAGGCGAGTTGTCGATATCGAGTGCGACAAGACAGGCTTGCGCAATTTCCCGATCCGGGGTTTTAGCTCCTGGTACCGTCGCCCAACCAGTTTCCATCAAGGCGTCACGCCTCCTGAAGGTCGAGGCCGTGCGGATCTCGGCGAGCTTGGCAGCTCGTTCGGGATCAGTTCGGGCCATGTCCAGGCAGACAGGCACTAGTGCCGAGATAACCTCACTCCGCGACATGGCCACAGCCATGCCATGCGACGTTTTTCCAGTCACCCAGCCTCCCCAAGAAAATCCGCTAATGCTGACGACTACCGCACCTATCAGGGCGCCATAGAGACCAGGTTTAAGCCATTCGGGAGCGTTCCATTTGGGAGCGTTCATTGAAGGTCCTCCAGAGGGTGAAGCGGCGCTTCGCCATTGTCAGCCTTGGCCAAGCGCCGCTTCTAGGTCGGCCCAAGAAATAGGCCGCATCTCAGTTCTGCCCGGCGCATTCCCCTTGCCTCGAATTGTCAGGAAAATTGCCGTTCTGTGGTAAGCTGTGAAGCTCAACGACTCGATAAGTTCCTCCTCGACCAACACTTCGTATTCGCCGGCAGGCAATTCGTCCGGATATCCGGATAAGGTAAATGCCCGCGGGAAGGTCACGGTAGATCTGATTGAGCGCAAGGCCATCACCGGTCTCCGTGGTTCATTTATGACGGCCGCCTTGCTTTGGCTGAAGCTTCTGCGTTGCAAAGCAGCAGCCGAAGGTAGCGGTCATTCAAAAACTATCTCAGAAACGGACCGAGCGCGCTGACCCATGTTAGCCCCGTCCTAACCCGGGTTACCTCTGATCTGTGCGGAACCCGCTCTAGCCTTAGCCTTAGCCTTGGACAGAAAATGGCTGAACGCTGGCTGATTTGTGTCAACGCGTGTTCTAGATCACGCAGGTATAATCGAAGCGAACCGAAGCTGTCTGCTGGGAAAGTTTCGGCCCCGTTCTTCCGGAAAAGCCGTTGCTGAACCTGAGCATATTAAAAGAGAGGATAAGGCGATGCCATCAGTCGGCACTCTTCATCCGCACAACCCTGAGCTTGACCCATTTTTGCAAGCCTATATTGGCGAGGATCGGAATGGGAATGCTGTAACTGTTCTTTCGGCACTTGCGAGACTTGAACTCGAACCCTGGGAAGAGGCAGCTGCGCTTATGGCGCTTGAAAAAAGAGCTGCATGCTCGCGGCTGGAAACCCGACTATCGCAATTTCGCGATGTGCCTGCACTCAAACAGGATTGCAGTTCCATCGCGATAGAGTTGATCCGTCTTCTACCGAAACGCCGCAAGCGCTTGGCGGCTGTTCCCAGTGGCACGGAACATGGAACCGCACCTTATTCTGGATTGATCTGGGCGGCTTTGACGATCCTATTTCTGACTTTGCAGTTAATACTCGTAGGCGCTCCCGGATCAGGCCCATGACCTTACGCGGCACCCAGGACGGTGACCGCAGTCACCGCACCAGTCCCGGCAGGGACGACCTGAACCTCTGGGATCTGGAGGAACGGTTCTGGAGCAGCGGTGCGGAGAGTGCCCGGTCAACCACCGCAAACGACGCAGTCATGATCCTACCGTATGCTCCGGGCATCCTGCGGGGCGGCCAAGTCCTGGAACATGTGAATAAAAACACCGGCTGGCGCACCGTGGAAATGAAAGACCGCAAGCTGGTAAGGCTAGGTTCGGTGGCGGTGATTTCCTATCGCGTATCCGCTGAAAAAACAGGGTCTCCAATCTATACAGCGCTCTGCGCTTCGACGTATCTGCTAGACAACGGAGGGTGGCTGCGTCTTTCGCACCAGCAAACCTCGGCCAACTAATATCGGCTATTTGAAGCACCCCCCTGAGCAAAGCCATATAGCGCCTTAATGTGGGGGAACACGTCTCCAAGCTAACCTCAGTCAGTGCTGTAGCAAGGAAAGGATGCGTACATGGCGAGGTGCCTGCCGAGTCTCTGGCGGCACTTATTTCCGAGCACCTGAGAAGCGCGGGGAAGGTGTACTTCCCGAAACGGCTTGCCTTTCCCTGCGCCTCTTATTCTCGGAACAACTTCGAAAGGATACCCCATGACTCCCGAAAAGACTGATTCCAGTAAAAGGCTGTCTTCCGTCAAAGCCGCCTGCGACAAAGCCCCTGCAGGGCCCAAGAAAGACCGGGCTTTGAGGCACTATCAGGCCGCCGAAAAAGCGCACCAAGCGAGTGATTATTCGGAAACGAACAAGGAGCTGGATGCGGCGACAAAAGCGATTTCCTGACCAACGTCGCTTCAAAACTAGGTCCGGCCGCCCAGAGCTATAGAGTGGGCGGCATCTTTCATTTCAATAACGGGCCGGTCTGATCCAGATACCCTGGATCGAACCCTGATAGCTCTAGCAAACCATCATAGTTGTCAAACGTCACACGGTCGTTGCGAAAAGTCACCAAGCCGGTTTCGCGAAGCTTTCGCAAAATTCGGTTTACATGAACTGCGCTTAAACCGAGCGCATCAGCCAGATGATATTGCGTCAAGGGACAATCGTACCCTGTCTGTTCCCCCATTCCGACCAGCTTAAGCCTTGCGCCAAGTTCCAGTAAGAAGTGGGCTATGCGCACATCTGCGGCGCGTCGACCAATTCCAACAAGATGCTCGACCACCATGGCTTCATCCCGGGATGCAGCCCAGAGAATTGCTGCGGCCAAACGAGGCGTTTTCTCGAAAGAATCCAGAATGTCGTCTGCGAAAACCTCTGCTGCCTGAATATCGGTAACGGGCTCAAAGCTATGGTCAGACGTCCGCAACAGCACACTGCGCAATCCTAGAAAATCGCCTGGAATCTGGAAATCTACGATCTGCCGGGTTCCGTCCGGCTGAAGCTTGTAGGAACACACCCAGCCGGCCGCCAGAATATAGGCCGCCTGATCGGACTGCCCCTGATGCACGAGATCACGCCCAGCCGTGAAGGATCGGCGACGTAGGTGCAGACGTTTCAAGACGCCCAGTTCATCTTCGGACAAGGTGACGAAGACCTGCAACTTTCGTGTCAGCGGGCTCTGCAGAATTTCAGTCATCAGGGACCTCGCGTGCCGAAAGAACCTCAAGACCCAAACCTGTGGAGACTGCTTTCGGTTAGCCCAGCATACGCTACTTTCTGCGAAGATGCTTGAGATAAGCGAGGCCGCCCGGCCGCGTATCGTTTCACCGTTACCCGAAAGGAAGCCATAAAATGCGTAACCAAAAGGATTACTCGGGAATGGCTGCCCTATCAATCTGCGAGTCGATACTGCTGGCGTTGAACGATCACCAACTCCTGCCCGAGCGCGAGATAGTAGGAATCTTGCGTGATGCAGCAAAAGCGCATGAAACAGCAGCTCAGACTGGTAGCGATATAGAAGCGCATCGGGCCGCAGCAGTGCTCATAAATCGGATCATCGCCGGAGGTAACTCCGTTCGGAAGCCCCCTGAATGATATTCTCAATCGCAATGGAAGAGATTTCGCCGATGCAGCGCCCGTTCCCCTAGCCCGATACACGAAGCCACAAGCCCGGTCCGCAAAGCATAAAGATAGCAAGGATCGGCCAAACGGCATGCAGTGTGACAGCGCCCCACGACCGCAAGGCAAACACGAGTTCAACCAGGACAACCTCTCGCCAAGGCTAGGACGACCATGGCTTCTCCATCATCGAGTATAATTTCCCTGAGTCAGCAAGACGCTCGACTGACTGCATCAGACTGGACACGCATCCTTATGAAATATAGGGAGCCGATCCCTTCCCGCAGCATTTTCGAACTGACGGTCACTCTTGTACCCTTCGTAGCGGTATGGATAGCTGCGTGCTGGCTGCTGTCGATCAGTGCCGCTTTGGCAATAGCCCTCGCGATGGCGAATGCGGGCTTTCTCGTCCGGCTTTTCATAATCCAGCACGATTGCGGACATGGCTCCTTATTCCGCGACCGACGCTTGTGCAATTGGATCGGCCGGGTCATCGGCGTTATTACGTTGACGCCTTACGACGTCTGGCGCGAAACCCACGCGAGACATCATGCCACAACCGGAAACCTCGACCGGCGGGGCGTCGGAGACATACCCACACTGACAGTCAGAGAGTTCCGTAAAAAGGGATGGCTCGGCAGGACGCTTTACCGCATCGTCCGCAATCCGGTATTCCTGTTCGGGGTGGTTCCATTGTACGTGTTCTTCCTCCACAACCGACTGCCCGTCCACCTGATGCGCTCTGGCTGGCGATATTGGCTTAGCTCAATGGCGACCAATGCTGCCATTGGCCTCACGCTGACCGCAATTGTCTGGATCGGGAGCTGGAAAGTTCTGTTGTTCATTTTCTTCCCGATGATGTTTCTGGCAGCGGTTGTCGGAATGTGGTTCTTCTACGTGCAGCATCAGTTTGAGGACACCTGCTGGCGGTACGAAGAGGACTGGACCGTTCAGGACGCTTCACTGCACGGAAGCTCGCACTATGCCCTTCCCGGCATCCTGCGCTGGTTTTCCGGAAACATCGGAGTTCACCATGTGCACCACTTGGCCAGCCGCATCCCGTTCTATCGCTTGCCTGAGGTGCTCAAGGATCACGGCGTCCTGGCACAGACCAGACGCATCACGCTTTGGGAAAGCTTCCACTGCGCGCGACTTCACCTGTGGGACGAAAACAGCCGAAGGCTGCTATCATTTTCAGAAGCTCAAGAAAATCCTGACGGCAGCTAGCGTGATTTGTAAACTGGTCAAAGACTTGGAACTTCGGATACCCCTAATCAATTTTGCGGCATCAATAGTAGGATCGCTGGATAACCGACAGAACCTCAAGAGTTGCCAAAAATTAAACTTGCCTAATCGAAGTTCCCGCGTTCGTAAAAGCAAATTGGGCAACGATGCACTCAATGCGCTCGTTCTAGCCAAATACCCTCGCAAATAATTTGACCGAGTTTGATGGACGCCGCGCGTAAAACTTCCGGCAGCTACCATTTTCGTGAACAGAGAAGCCAGACACCACAAATTTTAAAGTTCAGAAAGCCAGGCCTACTAACGTGGCCTTCGCCCCGACAGAACTTCGACCTTATCCCCACAATCCAGCAGCGTGCGCCGGTCCTGAGACCATAGGAGCTCCACCTGCTGATCGCTGAGCCAGCCGTCCGGGATACGCACTGGCGGCGCGCACGGCTCGAGAGCCTCAGCGTAGCGCATTGAGCCGCCGCACCCGGCGAGGGCCGAGACAGCGAGGCACAGCAACAGGATCCGCATGGGCCTTTTCCTCCAATTGGCGTGAGAGTTCATCGCGGGCGCGCAAAGCCTCGATGCGGGCGGCCTCCAGTTTCCGGAAGGCCTCTATTTGCGCCAGCTCGCGCGCTTGGTAGTCGGCGCGGTAGTCCGCAGCCCCCCGCAGATAGCCGAAAGCGACAGCAGCTGCCAAAGCTGCGAGGGCGACCAGTCCAGCCGCCCCTCTCATGCTTCTTCATCCAGCGCCCTCAGGCACATCGATCGCTCCGACAGGCGGCGATTGGTCAGACCACCGATCACCCGCCCCCCTGCCCGGTTCCAGCGCGGCAACTCATTGCAGGCGCCGCGCAAATCGCCTGCGTTGGCCTTGCGTACCAGCGTCGAGCGGCAGGCGGCAGCTGCGCCCACATTGTAGGTCCAGGACACCAGCGCGATCTTCATCCCAGCAGGCACCTCGGCGGTCAGACATCGATCCAGCGCGGCTTCGTAGCTGACGATCTCCCGCGCAAGCATCGCATCGCACTCCGCCTTGCTGTAGCGATCGCCGGGCGTGACACCCTTGGTTTCGCCATAGCAGACCGTCCAGACACCGACGATGTCGCGGTAGGCCTGCGTCCTCAGCCCTTCCCACTGGCCGATGAAGGACACCGCCGAGGCGAGTGCGACCGAACCGCCCGCGAACAGGCCAACGGTCCGCTTGCGCAGGGCACCGCTCTCATCCCGCCGGAACGCCCGCCACAGGCCAGAGGCAGGCTGCACCAGCACCCGGGCCGGAATGGCGAGCAGGTTCACCACGGTCGCCGCCAGGGCAAACCACAGCGGATCCAGCCCCAGGATGTCGGGCGTGACCAGCG
>CAXQAV010000050.1:0-15346 GCA_964221795.1 Luminiphilus sp.
ACGATGACCTGCCCGTCTGGGTCCCGATCCCTGCGCTGGCGGAAATCCAGATCGCACTGGAGACCGCCGTTGCCGATGTGACCGAATTACAGGGGTATGAGCTGAAAAGGATCATGCGCACAGGCACTGTCGCTACAATCTACAACCGCAACTGGGAACTGCGCGAGCCGGCAGGCCCTGTGCAGCGGCTGTCACAGTCGCGGGCGATTGCGCTGGATATGGAAAGCGCCACGATTGCTGCAAACGGTTTCCGGTTCCGCGTTCCCTATGGCACGCTCCTCTGCGTCAGTGACAAGCCGCTCCATGGCGAATTGAAGCTGCCGGGGATGGCATCGGAGTTCTACAAGACGCAGGTTGCTGCACATTTGATGATCGGTATCCGCGCCATGGAACGTCTGCGCGATATGCCGCTGGAGCGCATCCATAGCCGGAAATTGCGCAGCTTTGAGGAAACCGCCTTCCTCTGACGTGAAAAAAGTCCAAAAAACTGCACGAAAGCCCTTATTTCGTGCAGCTAATCGTTGTGGTGACCCACAAGATACCGTTTAATGTACGGGTAACAGGCCCAATCTGTAGGGCAAACGAGGGAGAACAGTCGAATGGCGACAAAACCAATGACAAAAGCACAGCTGGTTGCTGCGCTAGCCGATGCAACAGGCATGGACAAGAAATCTGCCGGTGGTGCGATTGACGCGCTGACCGATATCATCACCAAAGAAGTTGCCGGCGGCGGTGCCGTGACTCTGCCAGGTGTTGGCAAGATTTACTGCCGCGAGCGTCCAGCACGCATGGTGCGCAACCCCTCCACCGGCGAACAGATGCCAAAAGAAGCCGACAAGGTCGTCAAGATGACCATTGCAAAGGCACTCAAGGACAGCGTGAACGGCTAAGTGTCGCCACTGCCGATGATGCAAGGCCACCCGCGCGGGTGGCCTTTTTCGTTCTAGGCATTTCCTGTTAAGGATGTCCTGAATGATAGCGGAACTGGATTTAAGATGAGCGGATTACTCGCCCTGTTGGATGACGTTGCAGCCATTGCGAAGCTCGCGACGGCGCAGCTGGATGACATTGCGGCGCAAGCCAGTAAGGCGGGCACCAAGGCCGCGGGCGTGGTGATCGACGACGCGGCGGTAACGCCGAAATATGTCACCGGCCTGCCCGCCGCCCGCGAACTGCCGATTGTCTGGAAGATCGCGCGCGCCTCTTTCTTCAACAAGCTGATCATCCTGCTGCCAGCGGCCCTGCTGCTGGATGCATTCCTGCCGTGGCTATTGACGCCGCTTTTGATGATCGGCGGTGCTTACCTCTGTTTCGAAGGGGCCGAGAAGGTCTGGCATCTGATTGGTCCCCACAAGGACCACGGCCCGCAACAGGCCGAGACACTCGACGCGGCCCACCTTGAGGAACAGCGCGTCAAAGGGGCGATCAAGACGGATTTCATCCTGTCGGCCGAGATTATGACGATCTCGCTCTCGCAGATTGATGTTGACGAGCTCTGGATTCAGGCTTCGGCACTTGCGGCGGTTGCTATCGGGATCACGGCGCTGGTCTATGGCGCCGTCGCTCTACTGGTGAAGGCAGATGACTTTGGTTTGCTGCTCAGCGCAAAGGGCCGTCTGGGTTTGACGCGCGGTCTGGGCCGCGGGATCGTCAAGGCGATGCCTTCGGTGATGGTGGTGATTGCGACGGTCGGCACGGTGGCGATGCTCTGGGTTGGTGGCAGTATCATCGTCCACGGGCTGCATGATCTGGGCTGGCATCTGCCCTACGAGCAGATCAAACATGCCGCCGAAGTGGTCGGCAGCGGCTCCGGTTTCCTCAAATGGGCGGTGACCGCCGGCCTTGATGGTGTGCTGGGCCTGATTCTCGGCTTTGTCCTGATCCCGATTGTGACCAAACTGGTTGTGCCGATGACGGGTTGGCTTTTCCCAGAAAAGGCCTGATAGCGCAGATTATGGACATCAAAGCAATCGTGATGGGGCTGGCCTTTGCGGCCATGTGGTCGTCAGCCTTCACATCCGCCCGCGTCATTGTGGAATATGCACCGCCCCTGTCGGCGCTGGCTTTGCGTTTTCTGATTTCGGGTTTGCTGGGTGTCATGATCGCATACGCGCTGGGCCAGTCGGCAAAGCTGAGCCGCAGGCAATGGCTGGGCGTGCTGATCTTCGGGCTCTGCCAGAATGCGCTCTATCTCGGGCTGAATTTCGTTGCGATGCAGACAGTGCCGGCCTCGCTCGCAGCCATCATCGCCTCAACCATGCCGCTGCTGGTCGCACTGGCGGGTTGGGTGGTGTTTGGCACCAAAGTGCGGCCCTTGGGCATCGCGGGTCTGGTTGCGGGTGTCGTCGGCGTGTCGCTGATCATGGGCGCACGGTTGCAGAGCGGTGCGGACCTCTATGGCATCATTTTATGCGTGATTGGCGTGGTCTCGCTGACCGTTGCCACGCTCGCGGTGCTTGGTGCGTCATCCGGTGGTAACGTCCTGATGATCGTCGGCCTGCAAATGCTGGTCGGCAGTGTGATCCTATGGGTTCCTGCGCTGGCGTTCGAGACTTTGGATGTGACGCTGAATTGGCAGCTGATCGTTGCTTTCATCTATACAACGCTGGTGCCGGGACTGGCCGCAACATGGGTCTGGTTTTTGCTGGTGGGCCGGATCGGAGCGGTGAAGGCCTCGACTTTCCACTTCCTGAACCCCTTCCTCGGGGTCGCCATTGCTGCGGCACTCTTGGGCGAGGCGATCGGGGTCCTCGACGTGGTCGGCGTAGTGATTATCGCCGGCGGGATTCTCGCCGTGCAGCTGTCGAAACAGGCCTAGCCGATCTGACCGCGCACGCCGCCTGTCTGCCCACGGTCGAGCAGCAGGTGATCAAGGATCACGCAGGCCATCATTGCCTCGCCCACAGGCACCGCACGGATGCCGACGCAGGGGTCATGGCGGCCCTTGGTGATCACCTCGGTCGGGGTGCCGTCCATGCGGATCGACTTGCGCGGGGACAGGATCGAAGAGGTCGGTTTGACCGCAAAGCGCACGACAATATCCTGCCCAGTGCTGATTCCGCCAAGAATGCCGCCTGCGTGGTTCGAGGAATAGACCGGCTGGCCGTCGTTCCCCATGAAGATCTCGTCTGCATTCTCGCGGCCTGTCAGCGCGGCGGCGGCCATGCCTTCGCCGATCTCGACGCCTTTGACGGCATTGATTGACATCATCGCTGCGGCCAGATCGGTGTCGAGCTTGCCATACACAGGCGCGCCGATACCTGCAGGCACGCCACGCGCGACAACCTCGATAATCGCGCCGACCGAGTTGTGGTCGTCCTTTCGGAGCCACGCGAGGTAGTCGTTCCACTCTTTCGCGGCCTCGGCATCGGGGCAGAAAAAGTCGTTTTGGTCGATCTGGTCCCAATCCATGCGGGAGCGGTCGATTTGCTTGGTGCCCATCTGGGTCATGTAGCCCTTGATCTGGACGTTGGGCGCAATCGCCTTGATCGCCTCGCGTGCCACGCCACCCGCGGCAACCCTTGCCGCCGTTTCACGCGCCGAGGACCGCCCGCCGCCGCGATAATCGCGCAGACCGTATTTCTTGTGGTAGGTGATGTCGGCATGACCGGGACGGAAGGTATTGGCGATATCGCCGTAGTCCTTGGACCGCTGGTCGGTGTTTTCGATCATCAGCTGGATCGGGGTGCCGGTGGTTTTCCCCTCGAACACGCCCGAGAGGATCTTTACCGCATCGGGTTCATTCCGCTGGGTCGTGTTCTTGTTGAGACCCGGACGGCGCTTGTCCATCCACTGCTGGATCATCGCCTCTTCCAGCGGTACACCGGGAGGGCAGCCGTCAACCGTCGCGCCCAAGGCGGGCCCGTGGCTCTCGCCCCATGTTGTGAAGCGGTAAAGATGACCGAAGCTGTTGATCGACATGATGTCTCTCCAAATTGCTGTTTGGGTCTAGCGGGGGCGGCAAAAAGGCTCAAGAGGTTTCCCTTGTCTTACCCGATCATCCGTTCTACCTAAGCCTTACCTCGGGGGGCCAATCCTGGCTGAGATGCGCTAAGCGCGGACCCGTTGAACCTGAACCGGTTAGGACCGGCGGAGGGAAGGTTTAGCAATCCCGCTATCCCCCAATCCGCCCGTCGCATTTGGAGGATACGATGAAAAACACCACCTATCTGCCAGTTGTTGCGGGACTTGCCTTTGTTGCCACGGGTGCCGTGGCAGATGGCCATGCGCCTGTGTTGCAAGTCTACACATACGACAGCTTTACCAGCGAATGGGGCCCTGGCCCTGCAGTCGAAGCAGCTTTTGAGGAAACCTGCGGCTGTGATCTGCAGTTTGTCGGTGCGGGCGATGGCGCTGCCCTGCTCGCCCGTCTGCAACTCGAAGGTCCGCGCACCGATGCCGACATCGTGCTGGGACTGGATACCAACCTGACCGCGGCGGCCCGCGAAACCGGCCTCTTTGCGCCGCATGGTGTGACAGCCGAACTGGACCTGCCGATCGCATGGACCGACCCTGACTTCCTGCCCTTCGATTGGGGTTATTTCGCCTTTGTCGCCAATGCCGATGCGGCGGCCCCCGCCTCGTTGACCGAATTGGCGGCGAGTGATGTGTCGATCGTCATTCAGGACCCCCGCTCGTCCACGCCCGGTCTGGGCCTGCTGATGTGGGTCAAGGCAGCTTATGGCGATGACGCGGCACAGGTCTGGGCGGATCTCGCCGACAATATCGTAACCGTGACCCCCGGCTGGTCCGAAGCCTATGGCATGTTCCTTGAGGGCGAGGCTGACGCGGTGCTGTCATACACGACATCGCCCGCCTATCACCTGATTGCAGAAGAAGACGCGAGCAAGGTCGCTTGGGCCTTTGACGAAGGCCATTACATGCAGGTCGAGGTCGCGGGCAAGGTCGCCAGCACCGACCAGTCGGAACTGGCTGACCAGTTTCTGGCCTTCATGGTGACCGATGCCTTCCAGAGCGTCATTCCGACGACCAACTGGATGTATCCTGCCGTGGTGCCTGCCGATGGCCTGCCAGAAGGGTTTGAAACGCTAGTGACACCTGCGACTTCGCTGCTGCTCTCCCCCGAAGAGGCTGCAAGCCTGCGTGATGCGGCGCTGGACGAATGGCGCAACGCCCTGTCCCAATAAATTCAACGGGACCAGCCTTTGCTGCGGCAGGGCTGGTCCTTTTGCTGACCCTTGGCACGTTGGGAGCAGTCCTGACGCGGGCCGAGTGGCATGGCGGACTGTCATCGGCTGATTGGTCCGCCATTCGCTTTACCATTTTGCAGGCGCTGCTTTCTGCAGGATTCAGCGTGCTTTTGGCGATTCCCGTCGCCCGCGCCTTGGCGCGCCGTCGATTTCGCGGCAGGCAGTTCCTGATTACGCTTTTGGGCGCGCCGTTTCTTTTGCCTGTGATCGTCGCCGTTTTGGGCCTTCTGGCTGTCTTCGGGCGGGGAGGCATTCTGAACAGCGGGTTTGTGGCGCTGGGCCTGCCGCCTGTCTCGATCTTCGGAATGCAGGGGGTTGTTCTGGCCCATGTCTTTTTTAACCTGCCGCTGGCGATCCGGTTCATCCTGCAAGGCTGGCTGTCGATCCCGTCCGAGCGTTTCCGGCTGGCCGCAAGCTTGAATGCCCCGGTTGGCCGCTTGCTGGAGTGGCCAATGCTGCGCGCCGTGGTGCCCAGCACGTTCCTTGTTATCTTTCTGATTTGCCTGACGAGTTTTGCTGTCGCGCTGACGCTTGGCGGAGGGCCGCGTGCGACGACGGTAGAACTCGCGATCTATCAGGCGCTCCGGTTTGATTTTGATCTGGGTCGCGCGGCGATGCTGGCAGCGATCCAGTTCGGGCTCTGTGTTCTTGCGGCAGTTCTTGTGTGGAAACTGCGCGGAACGGACTCGCTGGGTGCGGGGATGGATCGCGTCGTCCAGCGCTGGGACAGCAAGCGCCCTCTAGTTGATTATGCGTGGATCGTGGCCACAGCCCTGTTTCTTCTGCTGCCCATGTGGATGATCGTCGTGCGCGGACTGCCGGGCCTGCTGGAAATGCCGGACTCGATCTGGGCGGCGGCCATCCGGTCGATCATGGTCGCGTCGGGCTCCGCCGTGCTGTGTGCAACGATGGCGATGGCGCTCGCGCTGCGTGGTGGGTTGGTCGTGTCGATTGTGGGCGTCCTGCCTTTGGCCGCATCAGGGCTGGTCGTTGGGACTGGGGCTTTCCTGATTGTCTTTCCCTTTACGCGCCCTGCCGATCTGGCGCTGGTGGTGACCATGCTCACCAACGCGACGCTGGCCCTGCCCTTTGCCCTGCGCGCACTCGCGCCCGCAGTCGAGCAGGTAGCAGCAGACTTTGGCCGCCTCGGTGCGGGGTTGGGCATGTCAGGCTGGCACTGGCTGCGGCTGGTTGTGCTGCCCCGCGTGCGTAGGCCCTTGGGCTTTGCGACCGGGCTTGCGGCTGCACTGTCGATGGGAGACCTCGGGGTGATAGCCCTTTTCGCCGGACAGAGCGAGGAGACCTTACCGCTTGCGATGTATCGCCTGATGGGGGCCTACCAGATGGAGGCCGCGGCGAGTGCTGCGCTATTGCTGGTGGGGCTCAGTTTCGCGATGTTCTGGATTTGTGACGGCTGGGGGCGCAAAGATGCTGACGTTTGAGAAGGTAGAACTGCAGCAGGGGGATTTTCACCTGAAGGCCGACATGACCATCGACGCGGCCACGTTCACCGCATTGATCGGACCTTCCGGTGCGGGCAAGTCGACGCTCTTGTCCGCTATCGCCGGGTTCTTTGAGCCGGCGAGGGGCCGTATCCTCTGGGATGGTCAGGACATGACGATGAAGGCTCCGGGCGAGCGGCCAGTCTCGATGCTGTTTCAGGACAACAACCTGTTCCCGCACCTGACAGCGGCGCAGAACGTCGGGCTGGGCCTGCGCCCTGATCTGAAACTCTGGCCGGAACAGATAGACCGCGTGGCTGAGGCGCTCGAAAGCGTCGGTCTGGCCGGTCTCGGAGACCGCAAGCCGGCGGCCCTGTCGGGTGGTCAGCAAAGCCGTGTGGCTTTGGCGCGGGTACTGGTCTCTGACCGTGATGTGGTCTTGCTGGACGAGCCCTTTGCGGCCCTCGGTCCGGCGTTGAAGGATGAGATGCTGGATCTGGTCAAAGCGAAACTAACAGCACTCGCCAAAACTGTCGTCATGGTGACGCACGATCCTGCGGATGCGCGCCGTGTGGCCGCGCAGACAGTGCTAGTCGCCGAAGGCATGGCGCATGCGCCACAACCAACGGCGCAACTGCTCGACAATCCGCCGCCGGTTCTTGCGGCCTATCTCGGATAGCTGACGCAAAAGAAAAGGCCCGCTGGAACCAGCGGGCCTTTTGTGAATGATCCGGTGACCGGATTATTTCTTGTTCTTATGCGGCGCCCACAGACGCTTGTTGGTCAGGTAGAGCAGAACCGACAGAACCGTCAGGAAGATCACGCCGGTCAGGCCAGCCTGCTTGCGGGCAACCAGCTTGGGCTCGGCTGTCCACATCAGGACGGCGGCGACGTCCTGCGAGACATGCTCGAGATCGGTCGAGTGGCCGTCGGCATATACGACGTCATCGCCATAGAGCGGCTGGGACATGGAAATCCACGAACCCGGAACGGTGCGCTTGCCGTCTTTGTAGCAGCTTTCAGGGTAGCCACCGGCAGCAAAGGCCACGTTGTAGAAACCGTCCATCGGCTCGCCTTCCAGCGCGCACTCGGGCTCTTCGTGATAGCCGGTCAGGATTGATGCGATGTATTCAGCGCCACCCATGCCCTTGAAGAGCTGGTTCAGACCTGTTCCGTAGGGGCCGTGGAAGCCTGCACGTGCCTTTGCCATCAGGCTGAGGTCAGGTGCGTTTGACAGGCTAGAGGCCGGGAAGTGGTCCGAAGGTGTAGCTGTCCGGAAGTCGCCTTCGCCGTCGAAGAGGCTCTGGTCGAACACTTCGTAGAACTCTGCATAGGCGCGCATCTGGTCTTCTGGCAGGTGTGGCCCGCCTTCGTCAGACAGGTTGCGGAATGCGACAAGCTCAAGCCCGTGACAGGCGGCACAGATCTCGGTGTAGACCTGCAGACCACGCTGAAGCTGCATCTGGTCATAGCTGCCAAATGGACCTTCAAAAGGGAATGCGTAGTCTGTGATCTCTGTCTCGTATTCCGCGGCCATCGCCTGCCCTGTCATCAGGGCAAGCGCTGTTGCTGCGGTAAGAGTGAATTTACGGAACATCAGTTTTCCTTTCTCACTCGGCCGGAGTAGCGGCTGGCTTGGAACCATCGCCCTTCGACCCGTAGTGGGCATTGAAGTCTTCTTCGATGGTGGCCGGTTGTGGCAGCGGCTTTTCGATGACACCCAGCAGCGGCAGGATGACAAGGAAGTACGCAAACCAGTAGGTCGCACCAATCAGAGCGATGTATGGGTAGATGCCTTCAGCAGGACGTGCACCGACCCACATCAGCACAATGAAGTTCACGGCAAACAGCCAGAACCACCACTTGAACATCGGACGATAGCGACCCGAACGCACCGAGGATGTATCCAGCCATGGGGCCAACGCCATCACGGCAATCGCACCGAACATCGCGACAACACCAAAGAACTTGGCGTCGACGATGCCGAAGGTCAGCCACTCGACTGCGATCACGAGCCAGACTTCACCGTCGAAAGCACGCAGGATCGCGTAGAATGGCAGGAAGTACCATTCAGGCACGATGTGCGAAGGTGTGACCAGCGGGTTCGCGGGGATGTAGTTGTCAGGGTGGCCAAGGTAGTTTGGCATAAAGCCGACGATGGCAAAGAAGACAGCCAAGATGATTGCCAGCGCAAACAGGTCCTTGATCACGAAGTAAGGCCAGAATGGCAGGGTATCTTTTGCTGCATCTTCTTTCGAGGTGCGGCGCACTTCAACACCGGTCGGGTTGTTGTTGCCTGTGGTGTGGAATGCCCAGACGTGGACAATCGTCAGACCCAGCAGGATGAACGGCAGCAGGTAGTGCAGCGAGAAAAAGCGGTTCAGTGCAGGCTGTGCAATCGAACCGTTCGGTGTGCCCAGCAGCCAGATCTGGATTGATTCACCAACAAATGGGATCGCGCCGAAAAGGCCGGTGATAACGGCTGTACCGTGGAACGACATCTGACCCCATGGCAGCACGTAGCCCATGAAGGCTGTACCCATCATCAGCACGTACATCAGGATACCGATGATCCATGTGACTTCGCGTGGGGACTTGTAGGAGCCGTAGTACAGGCCGCGGAAGATATGCGCATACACAGCCACAAAGAACAGCGAAGCGCCGTTCATGTGGAAGTAGCGGATCATATGGCCGCCGTTGACGTTACGCATGATGTGCTCGACCGACTGGAAGGCCATGTCGACGTGCGGCACATAGTGCATCACCAGAACGATACCGGTGACGATCTGCAGAACGAGGGTGAAAACCAGCACGATGCCCCAGATCCACATCCAGTTCAGGTTCTTGGGTGTGGGGATCATCAGTGTGTCATAGAGCAAACCGACAATCGGCAGGCGCGAGTGGAGCCACTTTTCGCCGCCGGACTTCGGTTCGTAATGGTCGTGGGGGATACCAGCCATGGATCGCTCTCCTTAACCGAGTTGAATTGTTGTTTCGTCCACGAAGGACGCGACAGGGATCGGCAGGTTGCGCGGGGCTGGCCCTTTGCGGATACGGCCGGATGTGTCGTAGTGCGAACCGTGACAGGGGCAGAACCAACCGTGGAAATCACCTGCTTCGCCCAGAGGCACACAGCCGAGGTGCGTGCAGACGCCCATCTGGACCAGCCACGTGCCGTCTTCACTCAACGCGCGGTTCTCGTCGGTCGCAGGCGCTTCGCCGAGGTTGGCGTTGTTTGCATCCGCGTCCGGCAGATCGCTCAGGTCGACAGAGCGGGCTTCCGCGATCTCGTCTTCGGTGCGGGACCGGATAAACACCGGCTTGCCCTGCCAAAGGACGGTAATCTGCGTACCAGGTGCAACAGCACTGATATCGACACGGATCGACGCCAACGCCAGAACGTCAGCCGAAGGGTTCATCTGGTTTACCAGCGGCCAAACAGCCGCGCCTGTCGCTACCGCACCGGCGCCAGCCGTTGCATAGTAGAGAAAGTCGCGGCGAGTGCCCTGATGTTCATCTGCATGTGACACGGGATGCATCTCCGATTCTTTTGATGGGCCAAGACTGCCCGCACGAAAAATAGACCGCTGTCTCCAACGGTCGATTTGGGCGCTGTTTAGCCACCAAAACCCCCAAGGTCCAGCGGACAATCGGGCGCAGGGCGCCTCAGGGAACCAATTTGGGGCCAAACGTGGCTTTGCGGCCTTCGCGGACGCAGAACCGGTTATCGCTAACACAAGTGTTTCGGGAAAGGGGCGCTGTCGCGCGTGATCGGAAATCCGGCAAGGCGCCCGGATTCTCGGCGGATTCTCACTGACGGGACAGCAAGTTGTGACAGCCCCGCCACAATTCCAGATTCTCGCTTAGAATGGGCTTCATGTAGAATTGTCACCATCAAGGTGCGGAACTAGGCCCGAGTGGTACGACCGATTATGGAATCAATCGAATGAAACGCGTCCTTGCCCTTTGCCTTGCGCTATTTGCGGCCCCGACATTTGCCGTCGCTCAGGTAGAGTTGAGCGTTTACGGGGGCATTCAGGGTGCGCCCGCGTCGGATATTGCGATTCGCGGTGATGACGTGATTGGCGCTGACAACTTCACCCTGTCCTGGGAAGGCCGGTCTTTCGACGCACCGCCCTATTACGGTCTGCGCGCCACGGCTTGGCGTTCGCCGACGTTCGGCATCGGCGTCGATTTTGCACACAACAAGGTCTATCCGACCGCGGACTCCCTGCCCGATACCTATCAAGTGCTTGAGTTCACGGACGGCCTGAACACGCTGACCGTAAACGCCTATCGCCGTTGGAATGATGCACTGGGCAATGTCAGCCCCTATGTTGGCGGCGGACTGGGGATCTCGATGCCACATGTCGAGGTAACAAGCGGCGCGTCAGAGACATTTGGCTACCAGCTGACCGGACCTGCGGCGACATGGATCGCGGGTGCCACGATGCCGATTTCGGATCGGATGTCGGTCTTTGGCGACTACAAGGGCACGTTTTCGTCCAATACCGCCGATCTCGCGACCGGCGGCACATTGG
Organism: Luminiphilus sp.; assembly: GCA_964221795.1. Lineage (GTDB taxonomy): Bacteria > Pseudomonadota > Alphaproteobacteria > Rhodobacterales > Rhodobacteraceae > Yoonia. The sequence goes on from CAXQAV010000050.1 coordinate 11,194, forward strand.
AAACGGATGTCATCACCAACGCGGTGAACGTCGGGGTCAGCTTCAACTTCTAGAGTTACGCGGGCGTTGTCTCGACCATGCTGGGGCGCAGTGCGAATTCGGCGTGCCAAGCGGCGAGTGCTTCGTTCCCGTCACGCCAGCCGCGCGCGTCGTGCCGCAGATCGAGATAGGATAGCGCCGACCCCATCGCGATGTGGCCGATGTTGAGCGGTCCGGTCAGGTGGCTCATCCAGCGGTCGTTCACGGCTTTCACCCCACGCGCCGCTTTTTCCCATTGTGCCTCGATCCAGTCGGGCGACTGCTGGTTTTCGGGGCGCAGGCGGGTTTCGTAGGACATCGACACCGACGAATCCATGATCCCGATGGCCGTCGCCTCGAGCGTCATGACTTCCCACTTGCGGCTTGCGGGGTAGAGGTCGGCCTTGGCGAACTCGTTGAGGAACTGTGCAATGACGCGGCTGTCATAGAGCGTCGGCCCGTCATCGCGCACCAGCGCCGGGATCTTGCCCAACGGGTTGGCTGCGACGATCTCGGGCGCGGAGTTGAAAGCCGTTGTGGTGATCTGCACCTCTTCGACGGTGTCTATCAGGTCCAACTCGCGGATCAGGATCCGGATCATACGGGCATAGGGCGAGGGGGGCGACATCAGCAGTTTCATCAGGATCATCCTTTGAAGGTTTGCGGGAAGATGATCTGATCATGACCTTCCTGCCAAGGCGGATATTTCACCATAATGGCGCGAAACCGGTCTGAGGTCAGAAAATCGTCCAGCAAATGTGTCAATGCTGTCAGGCCTTCTGCATCGAACCATGCGCGGTCTGTGTTGGCGAACTGGCGGACGAAAGGCAGGATCGCCATATCCGCCAATGTGCGGCGCGACCCCATCAGAAAGGGCGTGTCCTGCAGGCGGGCGTCAAGCTTGCGCAGGAAGGCCAGCGCCTTTTCGCGTTCCTCGGCCTCGTCCAGTTCCGGATAGCGGACGGCGTAGTTGGTGTGATCCAGCGCCTTCTTGAATGGCCCGTCGCATTCATCAATCAGTGCATAGCCTTCATCAGGCATATCCAGCCAGCCTTCAGGATCATTCTTGGCAAGCGCCCAGAGCATCACGTCGCGGCTTTCCTCGATCACGCGGGGCCCATCCTGCACCACGGGCACGGTGCCTTTGGGCGAGGCGGCAAGAAAAGGTGCGGGTTTGTCCTTCAACAGGATTTCCTGCAGCGCGACGGGCTGGCCGCTCGACTGGATCGCAAGGCGGGCGCGCATCGCATAGGGACAGCGCCGGAACGACCAGAGGATCGGGAGGTCAGCCATTACGCTGCCGTCAGTTGCGTGCCTGCGACCCCTGTGATGGTCGCGCGGACGATCTGGCTTTCGGGCTGGTCGCTATCAAATACGACCTCGGTAAACTGCTCGGTCCGGCCCATGCGCGGGCTTTCCATCAGGATGTGATGGGTCTTGCCCGCCTGAGCGGCCAGATGACGGTTCACCTGAGCATCACCTGCGGCGCGCAGGCGCGCGGCACGGTCCTTGATTGCCTTACCGTTCACTGCAGGCATCCGCGCGGCTGGCGTGCCTTCGCGGGCGGAATAGGGGAAGACGAGCAGCCAGGTGAGGTCGCATTCCTCGACCAGTTTCAGCGAATTGGCGAACATGGCTTCGGTCTCGGTTGGGAAACCTGCAATGATATCGGCACCATAGGTCATGTCAGGGCGCAGTTTGCGCGCCTCTTCACAGAAGCGGATCGCATCATCGCGCAGGTGGCGGCGCTTCATCCGCTTCAGGATCAGGTCGTCACCGTGCTGCAATGACAGGTGCAGATGCGGCATCAAGCGCGGTTCGGTGGCGATGGCCTGCATCAAATTCTCGTCGACTTCGATACTGTCGATCGAGCTGATCCGCAGGCGCGGCAGATCGGGCACCAGTTTCAGGATACGCATGACCAGATCACCCAGTTTCGGCTGGCTGGGCAGATCAGCCCCCCAACTGGTGAGGTCAACGCCCGTCAGGACGACTTCATTATAGCCGCGATCCACAAGTCGCTTGATCTGGTCCACGACAACGCCCGCAGGCACCGACCGCGAATTCCCACGGCCAAAGGGGATAATGCAGAAGGTGCAGCGGTGGTCACACCCGTTCTGGACCTGCACATAGGCGCGGCTGCGGGTGCCAAAGCCGTCGATCAGATGGCCTGCGGTCTCGGTCACCGACATGATGTCATCAACCTGAACAGGTTCTGTCTGACCGATCAGGTCAGGCGCCATGCCCGCCCAGGTGGCCGGATTCATCTTTTCGGTATTACCGAGGACGACATCGACCTCTTCCATCGCGGCAAAGGTCTGCGGTTCGGTCTGGGCAGCGCAACCGGTGACGATCAGCTTTGCATCAGGGTGATCGCGGCGGAGCTTGCGGATATCCTGCCGCGCCTTGCGCACGGCCTCGGCCGTCACCGCGCAGGTGTTCACGATCACCGCGTTGTCCACGCCGGCAGCCGTGGCGAGTTCTTTCATCGCCTCGGTTTCATAGGCGTTCAGGCGGCAGCCGTGGTTCGAGAATATGGGGGCCTTGCCGGTCATCAAAGACGCCATTGCCCGTCAAAGACATGGGCGGTGGGGCCTGTCATCCAGACGCCATCGTCACGCCAACTGATCTGGAGTGTGCCGCCATCAAGCGCAATCGTCACATCGCGCCCAGTCAGTCCGCGCCGCGCGGCTGCAACAGCCGTTGCACAAGAAGATGAGCCAGAGGCCAGCGTCACACCAACCCCGCGCTCCCACACCCGCATACGCAGGTGGTCGGGGCCGATTAGGCTGGCAAACTGCACGTTCGTTCTCTGGGGATAGAGTGGGTGATGCTCCATCTCGGCACCGCGTACCGCAAGGTCCACGGCTTCGGCGTCGTCGACGAAGAAAGTGCAATGCGGGTTGCCCATGCCTGTTGCGGTCGGTGCGCCCTCGATCGGCAGTTCCAGCGTTTCCATTTCGCGGGCCAGCGGGATCTCGTCCCAGCGCAACTGCGGTTGGCCCATATTGACCGAAGTCAGGCCGTTTCCTGCATCCTGCGCAAAGAGCGTGCCGCGATCCGTTGTGATGGTTAGTGTATCGCGCCCCGTTTCATCCATCAGATGCCGCGCGATGCAACGCGTGGCATTCCCGCAGGCTGCTGAAAGCGATCCGTCCTGATTATAAAAGGTCAGATGGACATCTGCTTGATCGGTATCCGAGAGGACCGCCAGCTGATCGAATCCCACGCCACGATGCCGGTCGGCGATGGCCATGGCGATCGCTGCCGTCACGCGCGGAGTGATTCCCCGTTCGTCGACGACAACGAAGTCGTTGCCAAGGCCGTGCATCTTCATAAACGGCAGAAATGATGAGTCGTTTGCGGTCATGGCGGCGATATAGTGAAAGCCGGTGAACTTATCCAGCACAAGGCGGCATTTGGGGGTTGACCACCGGTGCGCAGGTTTCTAGATAGCGCCCCTAGTGGGCCGTTAGCTCAGTTGGTAGAGCAACTGACTTTTAATCAGTAGGTCGATGGTTCGAACCCATCACGGCTCACCACTAAATCCAAAGACTTAGTGGAAGTTTTGTTTGGGTGGATCGTGCTTCAGCGAGACACTCAGCGAGACAATCGTGCGTATAATTACGGAATTTAGCGCTATTTGCATTTCTGACATGCCATACTGAGGCGATGAGGCGACAGACGCGCCATCCACGCCGCGCTGGGCACTTGCAGCGGGCAAGACCATTGTGCGGCACCCATTGGCTCTAGGCAGTTCAGCTGAGGATTGATCCACATCAACATCCTCAATACGTTTCCCTGTATTGCTAGGTATCACCTCAGGAATTGCGACAATCTGGAGGAGACCGCTTTGACTGCCGATACAACGGGCAGCCTCAGGAGATGTAATGAATGAAGCTGGCGGAAAAGCTCACAAGTGAAGCGGGGCGGATTGCTCAAGTAGAACGTAGTACAGCTCTCATCGTTACTCAGGACGATGCTTGGAGAATTGTACTCTGCTCTGATGGTTGGTGCGACACCATGGGCTATTCGAGAGAAGAGACAATTGGAAGAGACCTCCAAGAGTTCTTTGCCGACGATAGTCAACGAGAATTAGGTAAAGTTGAACGCGGAGCAAAGCCCACAGATGATA
>CAXQAV010000051.1:0-8938 GCA_964221795.1 Luminiphilus sp.
TCGCATGTCTCGCGGGCAGCACGGGCCAGTGACAGGTGGCCTTGATGAAGCGCGCCCATGGTGGGCACGACGCCGATGGTCTCGTCGGCCTTGTGCCAGGCCTTTGTGAGGGCCCGTAGCTCGGCCAGCGTGCGGACGATTGGGGCGATCATTTCTTGACCTCATCAGCAAAGACATGTTCGGCGGCAGGAAAGCTGCGCGCGCGCACCTCTGCGGCATAGGCCGCGATTGCGGCTTCGGCATCCTGCCCCAACTCGGCATAGCGTTTGACAAACTTGGCCTTGAACGCGGTGAAGAGGCCCAACATGTCGTCGAGCACAAGGATCTGCCCGTCGCAACCTGCGCTGGCGCCAATACCAATCGTCGGGATCGGCAAGGCGGCTGTGATCTCGTCGGCGAGGCTTTCAGGTACCTTCTCGAGGACGACTGAGAATGCACCTGCATCCGCAACCGCCTTGGCATCGGCAATCAGGGCGTCGCGTTGCGCGCCGCGACCTTGCACCTTGTAGCCGCCAAGCGTGTTGATGGACTGCGGTGTCAGGCCGATATGCGCCATCACGGGAATCCCGCGCCGCACGAGAAAGGCAATGGTCTTTGCCATGGCCACACCTCCTTCGAGCTTGACGGCACCTGCATTTGTCTCGGCCATCAGGCGGGCGGCATTGCGGAACGCCTGCTCGGGGCTTTCCTCATAAGAGCCGAAGGGCATGTCGATTACCATCATGGCAGTGCTGAGACCGCGCGCCACGGCCTGCCCGTGCATGATCATCATCTCCATGGTCACACCAAGGGTGGACGGCAGCCCGTGCAGGACCATGCCTACGCTGTCTCCCACGAGGACAAAGTCACAGTGGGCATCCATCATCTGCGCCATCGGCGTGGTATAGGCGGTCAGGCTGACCAGCGGCGTGCCCCCTTTGGCCGCACGGATATCATCCGGCATCGGGGCGCGTTTCTTGGCGGTGGCGCTCATGGCGTTCCTCTTGTTGCTGCCCACGCAATACCAGCCAAGAGCCTTCCTTTCCAGCATCAAGCAAGAAACGCCACGGCATATCGGTCTGCATCATCGCGCATATCTCCAGCGCACAAAGAAATGGATTGCGGGGGGCGTTCCGTGAATTACGCTGTGTCCGGAAAGAGGGAGGCAAGAATGAGACTTTCAGGCAAACGCGCCATCGTGACCGGTGGCGGTTCGGGGTTCGGTGCGGGTATTGCGCGCAAATTCGCAACAGAGGGTGCTTTCGTCTATGTGGTCGACATCAACCTCGACGGCGCGCGGACTATCGCAGACGAAATCGGGGGCATCGCCCTGCAATGTGATGTGGGCGACGGCAACTCCGTCACGGCGCTGGCGGAACGGGTGCTGGGCGAAGGTGCCCTTGATATCCTTGTGAACAACGCAGGTGTCACGCATCTGCCGACCCCAATGGAAGATGTGTCCGAAGAGGACTTCGATCGCGTCACCCGCGTGAACATGAAGTCGGTCTATCTCTCCGCCAAATCGTTTGTTCCGCACTTCAAGGCGCAAGGCTTCGGCGCCATCCTCAATGTCGCATCGACAGCCGGTGTCTCCCCGCGTCCGCGTCTAAACTGGTACAATGCCTCCAAGGGCTGGATGATCACCGCAACCAAAGCGATGGCCGTCGAGCTTGCCCCGTTTGGGGTGCGTGTGAATGCGATCAACCCTGTGGCCGGGGAAACGCCGCTCCTGTCATCCTTCATGGGCGAGGACACGCCCGAAATGCGGGCCAAATTCCTCTCCACCATTCCGATCGGCCGCTTTTCCACACCCGAAGATATGGGCAACGCGGCCTGCTTCCTCTGTTCGGACGAGGCCAGCATGATTACCGGCGTCGCAATGGAGGTCGACGGTGGCCGCTGCATCTAGGCCCGGCCCGCGAAACCTGATCACGGATGTGGCTGGGCTGCGCGTCGGCAATGCCGAGGATCATTGGATCAAGACCGGTACCACGGTCCTTGTCGGGGACGCGCCGTTTACCGCCAGTGTTCATGTGATGGGTGGTGCACCGGGCACGAAAGAGACCGATCTGCTCGCCCCCGACAGGACGGTGCAGGAGGTGGACGCGATTGTCCTCTCAGGCGGCTCGGCCTTCGGTCTGGATGCCTGCTCTGGCGTCATGGACGGGCTGCGCGAAATGGGGCGAGGGTTTCCGGTGGGGCCGATGCGGGTGCCGATTGTTCCCGGGGCGATTGTCTTTGATCTGATCAATGGCGGGGCTAAAGACTGGGTCGAGAACCCCTATCGTGCCTTGGGGCGCACAGCACTTGAAAACGCCAGCGAAGGTTTTGACATCGGAACGGCAGGTGCCGGAACAGGCGCCATGGCAGCAATGCAAAAGGGTGGGCTGGGGTCGGCCTCGTTGGTACTGGAGGACGGCACAACCGTTGGCGCTCTGGTGGTGGTGAACAGCCTCGGCAGTGTCACCACCGCAGGTGGCCGCCACTTCTGGGCGGCGCCTTTCGAGATCGGGTCAGAGCTCGGCGGCGCAGGTCCTGACCCGCGCGGCGGCCATGTCACACCGGAACTCAGCCGCAAATCGCAGGCCATGCAGTTGCATGCGGCCGAGATGTCGAACACCACGATTGCGATTGTCGCGACAGATGCGCCACTGACAAAAACCCAGTGCCACCGGCTGGCCACCACCGCCCATGACGGTATGGCGCGTGCGATTGTCCCAGCCCATACGCCGCTCGATGGCGATCTGGTCTTTGCTGTGGCGACGGGCAAAGGAGCACCGGTCTCAGTGGATCAGTTCCAGAACATCGCAAACGCTGCTGCGACCTGTCTCGCCCGAGCAATCGCGCGCGGCGTTTATGCTGCGACCCCTGCCGAAAACGATCTGCTCCTGACCTATCAGTCTATGAACACAACCTGACTTCTTTCACCCTTGGGCTCCGCCCGTTCGAGGCTGAAATGATCCACCGGATCATTTCCTTTTCGCCCCTCACCCCCCGCCGGAGGCCCCCCTAGCCACCAAAGCTGCCGCTGTATTCAGACGGCACGCTTTCCCCAAGCGCCACCAAAGCTCCGATCCGTCCCAATTCGTCCGCACATTTCGCCCCCGCGCCATTGCCCGCGGTCAGCGCCATGATGCCATCACTCTGATGGTAGATGAACGGGTTGCCATGCGGCGAAAAGCTGGTCGCGCAACTGCCGAAAGTGATCTTCTCATAGGCCAGATCGGGCATCAGCTGCAATAGCGTATCGGCGATGAACGCCCCAGCTTCTGGATCCCCATCGGTGCGGAACCAGTCCTTCATCTCGGCCACGGTTGTCAGCTCCCGTTCCACCGGATCACCCCCGATCTTGATGTAGGTCTTTCCGTCGGGATAGCGCACGGGCGGCAGGATATAGGGATCGGCCTCGCCTCCGGGAGGCACATATACGACCGAGGGCATCTGGGCCAGACGCAGGGCCTCTGCCGCCCCGAGTTCAAAGAAGGCAATCGTGCGGGCATAGACCTTCATCGGCAACGGCGCGGGCAATAGCCCCTCGGCTTTCGAGAACGGCCCGCAGGCGACAACGGCTTTCTTGGCGGTCAGCTGGGTGCCATCGGCGCAAAAAGCCGTCACGACACCATCCGCCTCGACCAGTTTCAATACTTCGGTTCTGAGCAGGATCACGCCCTGCGCCTGCGCTGCGGCAATCTCGGCGGCGACATGGGTGCGGGGGGCAATCCAGCCTGCCTCGGTCGGTTCGTGCAGCGCCAGAATACCGTCGGGAAAGGCAAACTCGGGAAAGCGCGCGGCAAGTTTGGCACCGCGCAAGGGGGTATAGCGGACACCGTCCGCATCCGCATTGGCCTGCGCATTGCGGATGAAATCCGATCCGTCACCTGTTTCGGGGCCGGCAATGATCGCCCCGACGGTATGGAAGAAGGCCACACCTCCCGCCTCTGCGATCTGCGGATAGCGCGCGATGGCCGCCTGACTGAAACGGCCCCAGTTCGCGCGTGTGTCGATCTTGCGGGTGATCCGCGCGGCGTCATAGTGGCTGGCAAAAACACCGTCATGCGTGGCTTTGACCGCCGGTTCCTCCGGCCCGACCAACGCAACCTTTGCCCCCGCAAGCCCGAGATGACGCGCCGCAGCACTCCCCATCAGGCCCGCACCGACGACGATGATGTCGCAGGAGCTGCGGTTCATAACTGTTGTTACCAATCGAACGGATCGACGGTGATCCGCTTGCCCAAGGTCAACGCATCCGCCACATGCAGCATCGGGCGAACATCGACCTCGGAGGCACCACTGGCGACCAGTTCAGCCATACGCGCATAAAGGGCCGGATATTCTGCACCCGGTCCCGCCATGACCTCGGCCCCGTCAATCACCAGCCGCGTCCCGCCATCGTGCAGGTTGAGCGTGCCGGCGGTTGTCTCGACCGTGATATCCCAGCTTTGCGGGCCCTCCTGCCGCCAGTCGAAATCACCCGTGACACCCTCTGTCCATGTCAGATGCGCGGCAATCGGCGTGTCGAGGTTGGACGGAAACAGCAGGTCAGCCGACCGTAGATGCACCGGCATCGGCAGGATTTCGGTCATGATCGAGAGCGCGTTGATACCCGGATCGAAAACACCCATACCGCCCGGCTCAAAGACCCAGTCCTGACCCGGATGCCAGCGGCGCACGTCTTCTTTCCAGTTGATATGGGCCGAAGTGATCTCTTTGTCCTCAAGCCACGCCTTGGCGGGGGCTACGCCCTCGGCCATGCGGCTGTGCCATGTGGTGTAAATCGTGACGCCTGCCGCCTTGGCCATCGCCTCAAGCGCAGCGACCTCGGACAATGTCGCCCCCGGCGGTTTTTCCAGCATCACATGGCGACCGGCGGCAATCGCGCGGGCGGCATAGTCGTAGCGGGGCACGGGTGGCAGGCAGAGCGAGATCGTGTCGATATCACTCCGCTCGTCCAGCATCCTGTCGAAGTCTGTATAGGCCTGCACGCCCTCGACTGTGCCCGCACGGCTGACGGTCGCGGCCAGTTCCCAATCGGCGCTGGCATTGATCGACGGCACATGCTGGTCAATGGCGATCTTGCCGATCCCCACCAGACAGATCGGACGTGGCATCAGTGCGCTTCCTTGCCGACAGCGTTGCCACGGTGACCGACGAGGAAATCAAAGTCGGCACCCGTATCCGCCCCCATCACGCGGTCATGGTAGAGCATCGCATAGCCGCTCTCGGGGCGCGGGTTCGCTCCCGATTTCTTGGCGGTCCATTCGGCCAGACGCGCGGCGAGTTCCTCGTCCGAGATATCCAGATGCAGCTTGCGTGCCTCCACATCCAGCTCGATCATATCGCCGTCCTGCACCACGGCCAGCGGCCCACCGCGCGCCGCCTCGGGCGAGGTATGCAGCACCACTGTGCCGAAGGCTGTGCCCGACATCCGCGCATCGGAAATGCGCACCATGTCGGTGATGCCCTTTTTGAGGATCTTCGGTGGCAGGCCCATATTGCCCACCTCGGCCATGCCCGGATAGCCGCGCGGGCCGCAGTTTTTCAGGACCATGACGCAGGTTTCGTCGATATCGAGATCGTCGTCGTTGATCCGCGCCTTGTAGTCGTCGATATCCTCGAAAACGACCGCACGGCCGCGGTGCTTCATCAGTTCCGGCGTCGCGGCGGATGGTTTCAACACCGCGCCACCGGGGGCAAGGTTGCCGCGCAGCACCGCAATGCCGCCGGACTTGGTCAGCGCCTTTTCGACCGGCAGGATGACATCCTCGTTCCAGTTCTTCACATGCTTGACCTCGTCCCAGATCGAACCGCCGGAGACGGTGAGCGCGTCCTTGTGCAACAGCCCCGCCTCGCCCAGACGTTTGATCACGACGGGCAGGCCGCCCGCATAAAAGAACTCCTCCATCAGGTATTTGCCTGAAGGCATCAGGTTCAGGATCGTCGGCACATCGCGGCCCAGACGGTCCCAGTCGTCGAGCGTGAGTTTTACATTCGCAGTCCGGCCCGCCATGGCGAGCAGGTGGATCACCGCATTGGTCGAGCCTCCGATCGCCGCATTGGTGCGGATCGCGTTCTCGAAGGCCTCTTTCGTCATGACGTCGGAGGGCTTCAGATCATCCTTGACCATCTGCACGATCCGGCGGCCTGTCAGATGGGCCATGACGCGGCGGCGGCTGTCCACCGCAGGGATCGCCGCGTTGCCCGAAAGGGCCATGCCCAGCGCCTCGGCCATGGATGCCATCGTGCTGGCGGTCCCCATCGTGTTGCAGGACCCAGGCGAGCGGGACATCGACGCCTCGGCCTCGACGAATTCTTCGGCGGTCATCTCGCCCGCGCGCACGGCTTCGGAGAATTTCCAAAGATGCGTGCCAGAACCAACACGCTCGCCACGGAAATGGCCGTTCAGCATCGGCCCGCCAGAGACCACAATCGCAGGCAGATCGACCGAGGCCGCACCCATCAAAAGCGCGGGCGTGGTCTTGTCACAGCCCGCCAGCAGGACAACACCGTCCATCGACTTGCCACGGATCGCTTCCTCGACGTCCATCGCGCAAAGGTTGCGGAACATCATCGCGGTGGGGCGCAGGCTCGACTCCGCTGGCGAGAAGACGGGGAACTCCACCGGAAAACCGCCCGCTTCATAGACACCGAATTTCACCCGTTCGGCCAGATCGCGCAGGTGTGCGTTGCAGGGGGTCAGCTCCGACCAAGTATTGCAGATGCCGATCACGGGGCGGCCATCCAGAAGGTCAGCAGGCAGGCCCTGGTTCTTCATCCAAGAGCGGTGATAGATCGCGTCCTTCGACGACCCCCCGAACCATTCCTGAGAACGCAGCTTGCGGGGCCATTTGGCAGGCTTGAATGCCATTTTGATCTTCCTTTGCGGTGGTGATAGCGCCATCATTACCCCGCGCCAGACACAAATCCAAGGAGCAGCGATGAACCAGCACGCACAAAACATCACCCATTGGGCCGAGCGCGTGGACATGGCTGCCGCCTTTCGCTGGACCGCGCGTCTGAATATGCACGAGGGGGTGGCCAATCACTTCAGCTTGGCCATCAACGACGACGGCACGCGGTTCCTGATGAACCCCAACCAGATGCATTTCGCACGGATCAAGGCCAGCGACCTGATCGAGGTCGATGCCAACGACCCCGAAACGCTGACCGGCCCGAACGCGCCCGACCCGACCGCTTGGGGGCTGCATGGCGGCATCCACCGCCATGTGCCGCACGCCCGTTGCGCCATGCACGTCCATTCGATCCACGCAACGGTTCTGGCCTCGCTCAAAGACAGCCGCCTGCTGCCCATCGACCAGAACTGTGCGACCTTCTTTAACCGATACGTCATCGACGAGAATTACGGCGGGCTCGCCTTTGAAGAAGAGGGAGAGCGCTGCGCGGCCCTGTTCGACGATCCCAAAAAGCGCGTGATGATCATGGGCAATCACGGTGTGCTGGTCATCGGTGAAACCGTCGCCGAGACTTTCAACAGGATGTATTACTTCGAACGTGCGGCCGAGACCTATATCCGTGCGTTGCAAACCGGCCGCGAACTGCGTGTGCTGCCGGACGATATCGCCGAAAAGACCGCGCGCGAGCTTGAGGCATATCCCGAACAGGACGTCCGGCATCTGGCCGAACTGAAAGCGATCCTAGATGCGGAAAGGTCGGACTACGCAGCCTAGTAGTGGGGCCGCGCATCGACGGATTGTCTGATTGCGATAATCACTTCACGGCCCAGCTGGGTGATGATCGGTGAAAAGTCGGTGCCGCTGGCGTCAACCAGCTTTTCCCTGATCAACCCGGGCAAGGCGTGCGGTTCTGGTCGAACCCCTGCACTCCGCCGATAGTAGACGAGGCGCAGGGCATTCTTTTCTTGCTCGCTCAGACGATCTGCGATGAAAGCGGGGGTACTCATGACGACAACACTCCTTGATACTATGGAGAGTGTCGTCTCATGCTGGTCTTTAAAATAAGGGGAAAATCGCAGGTGTTTTCCCGTCAGGTCTTCTTGAAGATGACCAGCCGGGCGACATCGTTGCGGTGGTGTTCGTCAGCGCGGTCGTCATAGATCCTGACATCACGGAAATGCAGGTCGCAGATTTGCGTGCCAAGATTCTCGAAGGCGGTCTCGAATCCCGCACTCGCATAATGCGCTTTGTTCACCGAGATTACGAAGGTCGCGCCGATGTCGGCTATCTCCAGAAGGTTTTCCAGTGCATCCGGTCCCACATGGCCCAGAGTAAACGTGCCTGCACTGACGACACCACGATAGGGAGAGTCCGGCAGTGACAGCGGTTGGGTCACGTCGCAGGCGATCAGACCGCGATAATCGCCTTTCATAGCGGCCATATTGAGCATCTCTTGCGACAGGTCGATCCCGTCAATGGGTGAGACATTCATGACCCTCAGAACAGCCCCGACAAGCCCCGTACCTGCCCCCACATCCAGCACAGGCCCTTTGCCGCCGGCACCCAGAAACGCGGCCGCAACCTCGCGCGGTAATTGATAACCCTGCGACTCGCCGAAAGCGACGTCATAGCTATGCGACCACTGCCGGTAGAGTTCCTTGATCTCATCCGGTGATGTCATCGCATAGGCGGAATCAACATCGGGCAGCTTGGCCATTCTGAAACGCTAGCACAGGCTTGCGCTTTCACAAGCGATAAGGCACGACCTAGCTTATGACCAAGACGCTTCTCTCCTTCGGCCACGGCTATTCGGCGCGCGCGCTGTCGCGGATCCTATTGCCACAGGACTGGCGGATTATCGGGACCACACGGTCCGACGACAAAGCCCCCCGCCTGATGAACGAAGGGATCGAGCCGCGCATCTGGCCGGGTGCCGATATGATCCCTGCGCTGAATGCCGCTACACATATCCTGATCTCTGCCGCACCGGATGAAAACGGCGACCCCGTGCTGGCCGAGCTGCGCGACGAGATCGCGAAACGCGCCGG
>CAXQAV010000052.1:0-3277 GCA_964221795.1 Luminiphilus sp.
AGCTTCTTGCGGCGTGCCATATCAGACCCTTCAGCTTTTGCGGACCCCGCACCGGGGTGCATCATGGCCGCGTCATAGTGCATGCCCCCCTTGCGGGCAAGCACCTGCGAGGGCATATCTACTATAACAACACTGCAAATCACGAGGGTCCCCCCCTGAGCACGTTTGATGAACGCGAACACGCCTTTGAAAATAAATTCGACCATGACGCAGAAATGCAGTTCAAAGCCGAGGCACGCGCCAACAAGCTTTTGGGCCTCTGGGCCGCCGAACTGATGGGCAAATCGGCAGATGAAGCTGCCGTTTACGCTCAGGAAGTCGTCAAAGCTGATTTCGAGGAAGCCGGCCACGAGGACGTCTACCGCAAGGTGTCCGGCGATCTCGGCGCGTTGGCTGATGAAGCCACGATCCGCGCCAAGATGGCCGAGTGCCTTGTGGAAGCGAAAAAGCAGATTGTCACCGAAGTCTGACTTGACGACCAAGCAGAACAGTCTTGAACCGCGCTTTCGGGCGCGGTTTTTTATGGCAACGCATAATCAATATGCAGGAAATACATTTGTGTTGGCGGGCCGAACGTGGCACGCGGGCACATCACGGACCGGAGCAGCATAAATGACAAACGCCCTTTCAGAACTCCTCGCCTTGCGCGACTGGCTCATGGCCGATGGCGCCACTGGGACCAACCTGTTCAACATGGGGCTGATGTCCGGCGATGCACCCGAATTCTGGAACATCACCGAAACTGCCAAGATCACGACGCTCTATAAGGGCGCGGCCGATGCGGGCAGTGATATCTTTCTGACCAACAGCTTCGGGGCCAATGCCTCGCGCCTGAAACTGCACGGTGCAGAGGGGCGCGTGCGCGAATTTAACAAGGCAGCGGCAGAACTGGGTCGCGACGTGGCCGACGCTTCTGGCCGCAAGATCGTTGTCGCGGGGTCTGTCGGGCCTACCGGCGAGATCATGGCGCCGATGGGCAGTCTGACACATGAGAGCGCGGTCGAAATGTTCCACGAGCAGGCCGAAGGCCTGAAAGAAGGTGGTGCTGATGTCCTCTGGGTGGAAACGATCAGCGCGCCCGAAGAATTCGCTGCCGCCGCCGAAGCCTTTGCACTGGCCGACATGCCATGGTGCGGGACCATGAGTTTTGACACTGCGGGGCGGACCATGATGGGGCTGACCTCTGCCGATATGGTCAAGCGAGTTCGCACACTGGCCTACCAACCGCTCGCTTTCGGGGCCAACTGCGGTGTCGGGGCCTCCGACCTGTTGCGTACCGTGCTGGGCTTTACCGCCGCCGGTCCGGACCTGCCGATCATTGCCAAGGGCAACGCCGGCATTCCGAAATACCACGACGGGCACATCCATTACGATGGCACGCCGAGCCTGATGGCCGACTACGCCGTGCTCGCACGTGACTGTGGTGCCACGATCATCGGCGGCTGCTGCGGGACGACCCCCGAACACCTGCGCGCGATGCGCGAGGCACTGGAAACCCATCCGAAGTCCGACGCACCGACGCTGGATACGATCGTCGAAAAACTGGGCGCCTTCTCCTCTGCCTCTGACGGCACAGATGGCGCCGGACCAGAGGCCGCCCCGCGCCGCGGGCGCAGACGCCGCTCCTGAACCAAATGGACTGGGGGCGCTGCCCCCGGCCCGCGGCCTCTGCCGCAAGGTTCAGAACAGCGAGAGCTGGTCACCTGATCTTGGCGGCGCCGCAAAAAGATCGGTTCTGAGCGGAGGCAATTTGCGGTCTAGCCCGAGTTTGGCCGCCGCCCGCTTAAACCGCTGTTTTTGCAGGTCGGCCCAGATCCCCTGCCCGCTCATCCGTTTGCCGAATTCGGGATCATAGTCCTTGCCGCCATGCAACTCGCGCACGCGGTTCATCACCCGCGCCGCACGGTCGGGATAATGCGTGTCCAGCCATTCCTTGAACAGCGGCGCCACTTCGCGCGGTAGCCGCAGCATGATCGACGACGCCGCGACCGCTCCATGGGCCTGCGCCGCTGCGAGGATCGCCTCGACTTCGTGGTCGGTCAGGGCCGGAACCACGGGCGAGACCATGACCCGCACCAGAATGCCTGCATCACTGAGTTGACGGATCACCCGCAATCGTGCGGCCGGATGTGGCACCCGCGGCTCAAGCCGGCGCGAGAGTTCCGGATCAAGCGTCGTCACACTGATCCCGACCCGCAAGAGGCCCTTGGCTGCCATGGGCGCCAGCAGATCAATATCGCGGGCGATCAGCGTGCCTTTGGTCACGATCGCAGTCGGGTGATTGAATGCCGCAAGGACCTGCAGGACCTCGGGCATGATGGCATAGCGTTTCTCGATGGGCTGATAGGGGTCGGTATTGGTGCCGATAGCAATTGTTTTTGGCTGGTAGCGCGGGTTCGCGAGCGCCTTTTCAAGCAATGCCGCTGCATTTGGCTTGACGGTCAATTGTGTTTCGAAATCCAGGCCCGGCGACAGACCGAGAAAGGCATGGCTAGGCCTTGCGTAACAGTAGATGCAGCCATGCTCGCAGCCGCGATAGGGGTTGATTGACTGGTCAAACGACAGATCCGGCGAGCTATTTGTGCTGATTATGGATTTTGCAGTCTCTTCACGCACTTGCGTCCGCAGAACCCGCAGGGCGTCTTCCATAAACCAGCCGTCGTCAAAGGCCTCTCGCGCGGTGCTGTCAAACCGCACAGCGGGATTGCTGGCCGCCCCGCGTCCGCGCACCTCATAGGTTTTGGAAATCTGATCCTGCCGCATATTCTTTATTAGAACATATTAAGAACACGCACAATGGAAAGTCGGTCACGTTCATGCGAATGTCGGAAACCAGCAGGTAGAAATCGGCAAACACGCGCAGTAAGGTCAGCAACAACATCTTGCAAAGGGTCTCCCCCATGTCCGACGAAGAAGACGACATCATCCTCTCCGAACTCAACGACGAAGACCTCGTCGCACAGATGTTCGACGACCTTTATGACGGCATGAAGGAAGAGATCGAGGAAGGCGTGAACATCCTGCTCGACCGCGGCTGGGAACCCTACAAGATCCTGACCGAAGCGCTCGTTGGCGGTATGACCATTGTAGGCAACGACTTCCGCGACGGTATCCTTTTCGTGCCCGAGGTTCTGTTGGCGGCCAACGCCATGAAGGGCGGTATGGCGATCCTGAAACCGCTTCTGGCCGAAACCGGCGCACCGCGTGTCGGCAAGATGGTGATCGGCACCGTCAAGGGCGACATCCACGACATCGGCAAGAACCTTGTTTCGATGAT
>CAXQAV010000053.1:0-6300 GCA_964221795.1 Luminiphilus sp.
CGGGATCGGCGGTGCTGAGAAACTGCGGCATCGATGGTCACTCCTTGATGGGGAGGGACATAGCGGGGAGGGGGATGGGGGGCAATGGGGGAGGTGTGCGGCGACTGGCTGGTGTGGGTTAAGAGTAGACACTTTGTCTGCACGCGAGATCGCCAAGGCTGCATCCATAGACAACCAGACATCCTTCGTCCAATCTAATTGGGTACTACAGCATTTCGGAAATGGCGAAGCGATCAGTGCAAGGTGACTTTTCCACGGAGGATCGGCTGCGCCGCGAAAAGGAATGGATTGCCCGCACACCCGGCCTAGCCAATGGCGGTATCGCCCTAGCTGTAGTTGAACCGGACACCGTCGGGTGGTCCAAGATAGCATCCCTTCTGGATGATTACGGCTTCATCGCCTTTGCGGGTGCCGATAAAAAGACGGTATTCGATAAGATCCGTGAGCGACTGGGCGATGATGGCGATCTGCCGTACTGGGACTCGTTCACGGCCAGTGCATCGGCGGCATTGTCAGCCTCAGACAGCATCATCCAGTCCTCGAACGACGCATTTACACTCGCAAGCGATCAGATTCCGGATGGTGAGACGATCAGCGAGGTCGTCAGCCTGAACCGTGAGGTTGGGGTTTCACCACTTCCAGCATGGTACATGCAAGGTGAAGGGCCGCCGTCCCTGACCAGTTGGATCAGGTCCATGGATGGTCGGATGATTGCCTGCGCCAATGGCAGCATGCGCTATCATTCCGATAGTCGGTTAGCGGGAACCTACTATGTTGGGTCCGTGTCCGTTTCTCCCTCCAATCGGGGCAAAGGGTTGGGAACGCTGGTCACTGCATTGCTTATTCGGGATGGGGTGAGGGCATTCGGTCCAAAGGCAGTCACCGGAATTGCGCAACCGACCAATATCCCCTCAAGAGCCATGCTGAGGAAGTGCGGTCTGGTCCATGATCCAAGTCGGGCAACAGTGATCTATAACCGCTCAGGCGCATTTCACACGCGCTGACATGTCGGAAGATTGTGAAGGGCCAGCCCTCAAGATCATGGCGAGTAATTCAATCGAAGTCTTCTCCGTCCCGCAGACCGGACCCGCTACCACTCATGCCCCGGCACCTTGCCCGAAGGTGCCGCATAGGGCCGCGTCACATCCCGCAGGATGACCTCCAGCGCCTCGACCTCAACGGCAATCGCGCCGTCACCGGCCAGCACCATTTCGACCCGTCCGGTCCCGTCCTCGCCGGGCGCGAATCCGACCGACAGCAGCGAATAGACCATATCTGCGTCCGTCTTATTGACGCCTTGCGACTGCACTTTCATCACATCCTCGACCGCCAGCACCGATTGCACACGCTCGACGGCACGCCCCCGCGCCTTGGCGCGTGCGACGTCTTCCCAGCGGAATCGGTTCAGCAGAATGGCAAAGCGGCGAGCCTTGCGGTCCCAGCGCATTTCGGCCGATGGAAAGACCGCGTCCTGCACCAATGAGGAGAGGACCTGCAAATCCTTGGCATCCAGCGCCTTCAGCCGCAGCGGGGCCTCGCGCCCGTCCTCGAAGGTTGCGTCTTCACTCATGCCGACACCCGCTCGATCTTGGCGCCGACCGCGCCCAGTTTTTCCTCGATATGCTCGTAACCGCGATCAAGGTGGTAGATGCGGCTGACAACCGTTTCACCCTCCGCCGCCAGCCCCGCAAGGATCAGCGAGACCGAGGCGCGCAGGTCCGTCGCCATCACCGGCGCACCCTTAAGGCGTTCGACACCATGGACCGTGGCCACACCGCCATGCACCTCGATATTGGCGCCCATGCGGATCAGTTCGGGCGCGTGCATAAAGCGGTTCTCGAAGATGCGCTCTTCCAGCCGTGACGTCCCCTCGGCAATGCAGAGCATCGCCATCATCTGCGCCTGCAGATCGGTCGGGAATCCGGGAAAGACTTCGGTCACCACATCAACCGCCCTCGGGCGGTCACCACGGAGTTTGACCTTGAGGCCGGCTTCGGTCTGGGTCACGTCAATGCCAGCAGCGTCCAGTTTCTCTGCAAAGGCACCCACAAGGTCGAGTCGCCCGCCAAGGCATTCGACTTCGCCACCGGCAAAGACAGGGGCGAGCATATAGGTCCCTAACTCTATCCGGTCGGTCACAACGCGGTGCGTTGCGGCCCCCAGACGGTCAACACCCTGAATTTCGATGCGGTTCGTGCCGTCGCCTTCGATCTGTGCACCCATCGCGCGCAGGCAGGTGGCAAGGTCGACGATCTCGGGCTCGCGCGCGGCGTTCTCGATCACAGTTGTGCCTTTGGCCAGCGTCGCGGCCATCAGCACATTCTCGGTTGCGCCCACGGATGCAAACCGCAGCGGCACCACCGCACCTTTCAATCCGCCTTGCGCCTTGGCGTGCAGATAGCCGTCTTTCAACTCGATCTCGGCGCCCATCGCCTCAAGCGCTGTGACGTGAATGTCCATGGGGCGCGCGCCAATCGCGCAACCGCCGGGCAGCGAGACCTCGGCATGGTGATGACGGGCGAGCAGGGGGCCCAGCACAAGGTTCGAGGCGCGCATCTTGCGCACAATGTCGTAATCCGCGCGGGTCGATGTCATGGCGTGCGACGAGAGCACCTGCACCTTGCCATCCTGCAGGGCCGTCACTTCGACGCCGAGCGACCGCAACAGCGCCGTCATCGTCTTGATGTCCGACAGACGCGGTGTGTTCGTGAGCGTCAGCGGCTCTTCCGACAACAGCGTTGCAGGCATCAGCGTCAGCGCGGCGTTCTTGGCACCGGCAATCGGGATCTGCCCGTGCAGTGGCGTGCCGCCCTTGACCAAAATCGAATCCATGCCTGCCTACTCTTTCTTATCTGTGGCACCCGCACGGGCGCGGGCCTGTGCCTTGCGCTTGGCCATATTGGCCTTGAGCGCCGCCTTCAACCGTTCCTCGCGGGTCTGGGGCGCTTTCTTTGCTTTGTCTTTGGCTTGTTTCTCGCTCATGGGGGCGGTCTTAGCAATATGGGCAAAAACCGTCCAGAGAGGGCTTGCACCGCGCGGCGATTGCGTCTAATTCCCGCCCACGTGCTGTGGTAGCTCAGTGGCAGAGCACACCCTTGGTAAGGGTGAGGTCGAGAGTTCAATCCTCTCTCACAGCACCATTCTCCTTATTGACAATGTTTGACTGCCATTTGATGCAGTGCACCGCATTGACTTTGGCGCGTTCTGCGCAATCTTTTGATCAAATTGCTGCGCACCGCTCACACGCAAGAGGTCAAAGATGTCCCAGTCACTGCCTTCCCATGCCCAATGTGTCATCGTCGGAGGCGGCTCCATCGGCTGCAACATCGCCTATCACCTCACCAAACTGGGCATGACCGATGTGGTGGTGATCGAGCGCGACAAGCTGACATCAGGCACCACATGGCACGCCGCGGGCGAGATCGTGCCCGGGGTTCTGGGGAACGAGTGGGACTGCGAGCTTTACACCTATGGCCGCAACCTGATCGCGGGGCTCGAGGCCGAGACAGGCATGGCCACCGGCTGGCGGCAGGACGGCTACATCCAGCCCGCCGATACCCCCGAGCGTTTGGAAGAGTTGCGGCGCGGTGCTGCCTTCATGCGCCGCTTCGGGATCGAGATGGAAGAGATCACCGCCGCCGAGGCCAAGGCCAAGTTCCCCGTCGGTGATTTCTCGAACACCATCGCCGCCTTCTGGTATCCGCTCGAGGGCCGGACAAACCCCGTCGACACCACGCGGGCACTGGCCCGCGGAGCAAAACGGGGCGGGGCAAAGATCATCGAAGACACCTCGGTGTTGGAAGTCCTGAACAAAGACGGCCGCGTAACCGGCGTGCGGACCGACAAGGGCACCATCATGGCCGAGAATGTGGTGCTTGCTGCGGGCATGTGGACCCGCCAGATCGGGGCGACATTGGGCCTGAACCTGCCGCTTCAGGCCGCCGAGCATTACTACCTGATCACCGAACAGATCGAAGGCGTCACCCGCGACCTGCCGCTTCTGGAAGACGCGCATACCTACACCTATTTCCGCGAGGAAACTGGCGGGCTGCTTGTGGGGCTTTTCGAACCTGACGGTGCCCCATGGAATGTCGGCCATATCCCCGAAAACTTCATCTTCGGCGAAATCGAGCCCGACCTCGACCGCATCCTGCCGCATCTGGAAAAGTCCTTCGAACGGGTGCCCGTTGCGGCCGAGGCAGGCGTGCGCAAGGTCTTCTGCGGGCCGGAAAGCTTCACCCCCGACCTTGCCCCGCTGGTGGGCGAGGCACCGGGGCTGCGGAACTGCTGGGTGGCAGCTGGCCTGAACTCGCTGGGGATCCTCTATGGTCCCGGCATCGGCATGACCCTCGCGCATTGGATCGTCAACGGACATTGCCCTGTCGATGCGACAGCCTTCAACGTGGACCGCTTCGCCGACGGGACACAGAACACGCCCGCCTTCCGGCGCACGCGCACCCGCGAACTGCTGGCCAAGAGCTTTGGCGCGCATTTCCCCAATGACAGTTTCAAAGAGGCTCGCGGGCATAAACGCTCGGCACTCTATGACAGGCTCAAGGCAGCCGGTGCCTATTTCAGTGAAAGCAGCGGCTGGGAATCCCCTGATTGGTTCGCTCCGACGCCAGAGCAGGCAAAGATCGAGACATACTCATGGGGTCGCCAGAACTGGTTTGACTGGCACGCCGAAGAACACCGTGCCGCACGCGAGGATGTGGTGATCATGGATATGTCCACCATGTCCAAATTCCTCGTACAGGGGCCGCGGGCCTGCGCGCTCCTGAACCGGATCAGTTGCAATGACGTAGATGTGGAGGACGGCCGCGTCGTCTATACCGCCTGGACCAACGCGCTGGGCGGGTTCGAAGCGGACCTCACGGTCACGCGGCTCGCACGCGACAAATATCTGGTGATCGTCGGCGAGAACTCGCACGGGCACACAGAGACCTGGATGCGCCGCCATATCGCGGACGGGGAGTTTGTGACGATCACCGATGTGACCAGCGAGATCACCCAGATCAACGTCCATGGCCCCAAGGCACGGGAGCTGATGCAGCGTGTCAGCGAAGCGGATCTGACGAACGAAGGTTTCCCCTTCATGACCGCCCACAGCATCGACGTGGGTTATTTCAACGTGACAGCCCTGCGGGTGACCTTCGTGGGTGAACTCGGTTGGGAACTCCATGTGCCGACCATCCACGCCGTGCAGGTCTATGACCTGCTGATGGAGGCTGGTGCCGATCTCGGGGTGCGCAACGCGGGCATGCAGACGCTCTCGTCGCTGCGGCTGGAAAAGGCCTACCGCGACTTCGGCATCGACGTGGACAACACCGACAACCCGATCGAGGCAGGACTTGGCTTTGCCGTGAAACTCGACAAGCCGGATGGCTTCATCGGTCGGGACGCGCAGGCCGCGATCAAGGCCAAAGGCACGCCGTCCAACCGTATGCTGCAATTCCTGCTGAACGATCCCGAACCGCTGCTCTACGGCAACGAGGTGATCTACCACAACGGACAGGACGTCGGGCATATGCAGGTCGGCGCCTACGGGCACAGCCTCGGCGGCGCGGTCGGGATCGGGTTTGCCGAAGTCGAGGGGCCACTGACCGCGGACATTGTGGCAAGCGGGACATGGGAAATCGACGTGGCCGGTACACGCTATCCGGCGACGGCTTCGCTCAAACCGCTCTATGATCCACAGATGGCCAAGATCAAAGGGGGCTAGAAGCTTGACGAAATCGTCAGGCTGGCGCCGAGGGTGGTGCGTTCAAAGCGGCTCACATTGCTGTCCGTCTTGAGCGCATCAATCCGGACGCCGGGGATGATCCCGGCGAACTCCGCCTGCGGAAAGCCGAGGTCGATATTGGCAAAGACCGTCCTGTCCTGACGACCGCCCGGAACGGGGGGAAACAAAACACTCAGCCGATACTCAGGATAAACCGTCGCACGCAGACCGCCCGACACAGCGAGCATGAACGGGCCAAAAGGTTCGGCCCAGCGATAGCCCGCGCGCAGCCCGTATTCATCGGCAGTGTAGTTGGGATTATCCCCGACACTCGACACCAGATCAAAGCCAAGGCTGATCTGGTCACCGCTGGACAAACGATGGGCCACCGAAGTGCCAGCCCTGAACCGGTTGACGTCGCCGATCCCTGCCGCCTCATAGCTGATAACTTCCTGACTGGCCGAAAACTGGAGCGAGGTCGCGTCACCGGCTGCAATCCGGTAGTCGGCCTGCAGTCGGGTCAGATCATAGGTTTCCGTCTCGGTGGTCGCCGTTTTCGGATCGAGGTAGCGATAGGC
>CAXQAV010000054.1:0-7181 GCA_964221795.1 Luminiphilus sp.
AGCAGGGCCAGGAAGACCAGCAGGACGATGATACCGATCGTCGTCTTGGTCACCATGTTCATGAAACCTTCAAAGGTCTTTTCCTGAACCGAGATGTCCATTTCGCCGTGCTTATGTTCAGCCATGATGAAGTTCCCTAATCATCGAGATTTTGTCCTACTTAGACTATTCAAATGGTGATGTCACGGGTCAGGACGCCACATCTTCGTCGCCATCAAGTGCTTTGGCCAGACGAAAGCCGATCCGGGTCGGTTCAGGCTGGTCGTTGTGCTTGGGACTGGCCACAAGGGTGACATTCAGCTGCGAGACATGCTGGATCAACTGCGTTTTGGCGCCGTCCTCGTTCACGCCGTAGAAGGTGATGATATCCGGGTCGTAGAACCCCAAACCCTCGATCCGGATGATTCCGGCACCGCCGCCGGCCAGTCCCATGCCGACCTCGTGTTCATTATCGAGCTGTTTCTCGAAATTCTGGATGTAGAGGATGATGCGTTCGTAGGCCCATTGTGCGGGGCTCTTGCGGTTGGCGGCTTCGGTCAACGCCCTTGGCATGATCTGCCCGTTGACCGGCTGCGCGTCAGGATCGGTGTGCACCTCGCGGGACTTGGGCAGTACGTCGTTTTCCATCAGCTCGGCTGATGTGTCGATTTCCATCCGTTCGCTCATAGCGGCACCGCTGTTGTTTCCTTGATCTCCTCCATAACGAAACTGGCCGAGATATCCGAAACAGAAATCCGCGAGGTCAGTCGTTTGTAAAAGGCATCATAGGCGGGAACGTCTGCCACCCGCACCCGCAGCACATAGTCGAGGTCACCCGTCATACGGTAGGCGCCGACGACCTCGGGGAAAGCCTGCAGGGCGGATTGGAAGTCCTTCATCCACATCTCGTCATGCTTGTTGGTGCGGATCAGGACCATCACGGTCAGCGGTACGCCGACCGAGGCGGGGTCAATCAGGGCAACGCGCCCCTTGATCACGCCGCATTCCTCCAGCGCCTTGATCCGCCGCCAGCACGCGTTGCGGGAAAGGTTCACAGCTGCGCTGACATCATCCACCGAAAGGCTGGCGTCCTTTTGCAGCACGTTCAGGATTGCGCGGTCGATTTTGTCGATCATATCTGTCATTATTGGGATTGTATCCCACAGAATGTTGGCGATGCAATCACCTTTGGGATGTTTGCGCGCCGCGTTTCGACTAACTTTCCCGCAACGCTAATCAGAGGGAGCACATCATGTCCGACGCCAGCCACACCACCACATCCAAGAGCCTGATCGCAGCCGTCTTCCTCGACCACCCCGCAACGGTGAACGAGACCTATTTCCAGCATATGCGCTTTGCGCTCACTTTTGCCTTCTGGCTCACAATGGCAGGCTTGGCAGCGCTTGTGCATGCCTTTATTCCTGCGGCTTGTGAAACCACGGCGAGCCGCATCCTGCGCCGCCTTGTTGCAAAGATGGACGCCCGCCACTGAGATGTGCCGCATTGCTGCTTATACGGGTCCCGCGATCCCGCTTGAGAATATCGTGGTCCGTCCGGTCCATTCACTGCTAGAGCAGAGCCAGCACGCGACCGAGGCAAAGCTAGCCGTCAACGGCGACGGTTTCGGCATCAGCTGGTATGATGATCGCGGGGCTCTGGGCCTTTACCGCGATGTCCTGCCAGCATGGGCCGATGACAACCTGATCAACCTTTGCCGAATGGTGCAGTCGCCTCTGTTCATCGCGCATATCCGCGCCTCGACCGTGGGCGAGACCACGCGGGTGAACTGTCCTCCCTTCACATCGGGCCGCTGGTCGTTCTGCCACAACGGGCAGATTCCGCACTTCAAGACGCTCCGCCGCCGGATGATAGCGGCATTGCCGGAGCATCTGTTCGAGCAGATGCGCGGGACGACAGACAGCGAGATGATCTTTCTCACACTTCTGGCAAATGGCCTTGAAACCGACCCGCTGCGTGCGCTGGCGCTGACTCTCGACCAGATCGGGGAGGCGGGCGAGGAGGGGCCAATCAAGCTGACCTGTGTCTTCTCTGACGGAGAAACGCTCTACGGGTTCCGTCATGCCTCAAGCGGACCTGCGCCGACGCTCTATGTCTCCGAAGTGCTGGACCACGGCGGACGGGCGGTGGCCTCCGAGCCACTGTGCGGGATGGCGCAGAGGTGGACATCGGTGCCGCAGGATACGCTCTGCAAGGTCACGGCGCGCGGGTTCGAGATGGTGCTGCTCAGCGCAGCATTGGCGGCCTGACAGCCAGAGGTATCGCCTAGAGCCTCTGAAAAACGTAAGCCCCGTCCTCACGCATCCCGCGCTTGACCAACCCTGCCTGATGCAGGTGGTTCAGATGTGCGACCGCCTCGACCAGTGCCAGCCCGTATTCGCCGCGTCCGATGTTCCGCTTGAAGAGCGGCAGGAAACAGTCTCCGGCGGCCTGTGGTTCTGACAGGTAGTCAAGCAATCTGCGCAATGCGCCTTCGTGGTTTTCGGTCAGCTGCTGCAGACGTGTTTGCAGCCCCGTGAAGGGCAGCTTGTGGCCCGGCAGGATCAGCTGGTCTTCATCGGCGAAGTCACGGAAGTATTCACAGGACTTGATCCAGTCTTTGACGGGATCAGCCTCGGGTTCGGTCGGGTAGACGCCAAGGTTCGGGCTGATCGACGGCAAGAGCTGGTCACCCCCGATCACCAGATGGTCGTCACGGCTCCAGAAGGTCGCGTGTTCCGGCGCGTGGCCGTGGCCCATGCGGATATCCCATGTGCGTCCGCCCATTGTGATCGTGTCGCCTTCAGTCAGGCGGGTATAGCCCACAGGCAGCGGGGCCACGCAGTCGGCAAAGTTGAAGGGGCGCTCGGTCTTGCGGCGGGCGAGTTCCTCGGGGTCCATCCCTGCGCGGGTGTAAAAGGCAATCGCCTGCGCGTCCGGCATGTCCTGCACGTCGAGTGTGAGCATCCGCGCCATGAGCCAGCCTGTGCGGGGCATCGCCAGTGACGCGCCCTGCTCGATGAACCAACCCGCAAGGCCCACATGATCGGGGTGATGGTGCGTGACCACGACGCGGTCTACGGGTTTCCCGGCAAGCGGGCCATCCATGAGCGCCTGCCAGATTCCTCTGGATTTCTTGGAAGCAAAGCCGGTGTCGATTACCGTCCAGCTGTCGCCGTCGTCGAGCGCGTAGACATTCACATGATCCAGCGCCATCGGGAGCGGCAGCCGCATCCAGAGGATGCCGTCTGCCACTTCAATCGCCGATCCGGTCTCGGGTGCGTCGGGGTAGGGATAGCGGATGCCGCGGGTCTGGTCTTTCATCAGGCCGCTAAATCATCCGCCGTGATTGACATCAAGTCCCCTGCGCCTTCGCGCACATGGGCCAGAAGACCCACATGCTCGGGCAGCATCCGTTTGATATAGAAAGTTGCCAGCCGCTGGCGGCTTTCGTCCCCCGCCAGAGCGCTTTTCAGATGCACATGCCCGCCCAGCACACGGGCAAAGGCCCGCAGGTAGGGGACAGCACCGGCGAAACGCTCGGTCAGGTCGTCATGTGCGACCAGCCATTCGGTGGTTTCACGCAGGTTCTCAGCGGATTGCCAGACGGCACCGGCCAGTTCGGGGTGCGAAGATTTGGCGGCCTCTGCGCCCTGTTCGATCTCGTCGAGCAGGCGGAAGGCGGCCTCACCCCCGTCCATCAGCTTGCGGGCGACAAGGTCCATGGCCTGAATGCCATTGGTGCCTTCGTAGATCGTCGTGACCCGGACGTCTCGGGCGTATTGGGCGGCGCCGGTTTCCTCGATAAAGCCCATGCCACCGTGCACCTGAATGCCCGTTGCCGAGACTTCGCAGCCGACGTCGGTGCCAAAGGCTTTGGCAATCGGTGTCAGGAAGGCCGCGCGGGCCTCCCATGTGGAATCGCCTGTTGCCAGGCTCATATCAATC
The DNA here is from genome assembly GCA_964221795.1 of Luminiphilus sp. Classification (GTDB taxonomy): domain Bacteria; phylum Pseudomonadota; class Alphaproteobacteria; order Rhodobacterales; family Rhodobacteraceae; genus Yoonia. The sequence goes on from CAXQAV010000054.1 coordinate 3,925, forward strand.
GCCACCGCGTTCATCAGGCAGATGGCGCGGGCGGCATAGGTATCGGCCTTCATGGTGGTCAACATCCGCCGCACATCGGCGTGCTCGATGATCGCGCCGGAGCCGCCTGCGCGCCCCTGCTTGCGGTCCTGAGCATAGGCCAGCGCGTGTTGGTAGGCACCCTCTGCCACGCCGACGCCCTGCGCGGCGACGCCGAGGCGCGCGTTGTTCATCATGGTGAACATCGCGGCCATGCCGCCGTGCTCGGGGCCGACAAGCCAGCCCTTGGCCCCTGCGTATTCCATCACCGCCGTCGGCGAGCCATGCAGGCCCATCTTATGCTCAAGGCTGACCACGCGCAGGCTGTTACGTTCGCCGGGGTTGCCGTTCTCGTCGGGAATCAGCTTGGGCACCATGAAGAGGCTGATGCCTTTGGTGCCGGGCACGCCGTCAGGCAGGCGGGCGAGGACCAGATGGCAGACGTTCTCGGTGAAATCGTTGTCGGCCCAGCTGATATAGATTTTCTGACCGGTGATGCTGTATGTGCCGTCGCCGTTCGGCTCGGCCTTGGTGCGCAGCGCGCCCACGTCCGAACCTGCCTGCGGTTCAGTCAGGTTCATGGTGCCGCTCCATTCGCCTGAAACCAGCTTGGGGATGTAGAGTTTCTTGATCGCATCGGAGGCATGGTGCTCCAGCGCCTCGATCTGGCCTTGGGTCATCAACGGCGAAAGCTGCAAGGCAAGGCAGGCGCTCGCCAGCATATCGTTGACGGATGTGGTCAGGGTCATCGGCAGACCCATGCCGCCGACTTCTGGGCTGGCGGACATACCGATCCAGCCGCCTTCGGCAATCGCGCGGTATCCTTCGGCAAAGCCGGGCGAGGTGCGCACGACGCCGTTGTCCAGATGAGCAGGGTGCAGATCGCCCGCACGGTTCAGCGGGGCGAGGACCTCTTCACTCATCTTGCCGGCTTCCGAGAGGATCGCCTGCGTCATGTCGGGTGTTGCTTCGGCGAAACGCTCGGTCGCGGTGACTTGGGAAAAGCCCACGACATGATCAAGAAGGAACTGGAAATCGCTGACTGGGGCGCGATAAGGCATTGAACTCACTCCGAAGGGTCCGGTTGCTTGGCAAAGGCGGGTCCGGCCGCTATGCATCTTGGAACACGGCCCAAACTACCTGTCATGGCCGACCCATCAACTGAAACGCCACGTCATGACCACGGATGCGACCATTACGCTGCGGCCCGATGAGGCCGGACTGGCACAGGCGGCAGTGATTCTGCGGGATGGCGGGCTGGTGTCATTCCCCACAGAGACTGTCTACGGCCTCGGGGCAGATGCGCGTGACGACCGTGCTGTGGCGGGGATCTACGCCGCCAAGGGCCGCCCCAGTTTCAACCCGCTGATTGTCCATGTGGCCGATATCGACGCCGCGCGGCAGTATGTGAACTTCAATGATGACGCCGAGCGCCTTGCCGGCGCCTTCTGGCCCGGGGCGCTGACGCTTGTGCTGCCAGTGAAAGCGGGGGCAGGGATATCGAAGCTGGTCACGGCGGGGCTCGACACGCTGGCTGTGCGCGTGCCGGATCATCCGGTGGCAAAGGGCCTGCTGGAAGTCTTTGACGGGCCGGTTGCCGCGCCTTCTGCCAATCCCTCTGGTCGGGTCAGCCCGACGACAGCGGCCCATGTGCTGGCAGGACTTTCGGGCAGGATTGATGCGGTTGTGGATGGTGGTGCCTGCGGGGTCGGCGTCGAGTCGACAATCGTTTCCTGCCTCGGTGAACCCGCTCTGCTGCGCGCAGGCGGTATTCCCGTCGAGGCACTTGCGGCCTGTCTGGGCCAGCAGCTCGCCCAGCCGGATGACCCTGAAACGCCGTTGGCGCCGGGGCAGCTTGCTTCACAGTATGCGCCGAAGGGTCGGGTCAGGCTGAATGCGACCGAGGTGCGCGAAGGTGAGGTTCTCTTGGGTTTCGGAGCGATCGAGGCCGACTTGAACCTCTCGCCCAGTGGCGACCTGACCGAAGCAGCAGCCAACCTCTTTGCCTGTTTGCACCGGCTGGATGAAATGGGCGCCGAGGCAATCGCAGTCTCACCCATTCCGAACCACGGACTTGGCCTTGCCATCAATGATCGTCTGAAACGGGCCGCAGCACCGCGCTGATCAGCGCTCCAGCTGGTTGCGCAGTTCTTCGCATTCCTGACGTGCCTCGCGCAGGCCGTCCATAGCGGCGCGCAGCTCTGCCTCGGTTTGGGCCAGCTGGTTGGTGATCTCCGCCTCGCGCTGTTGCAGGTAGGTGATCGCCTGATCGCGGGTTTCCTCGGCCTCGTGCAGGGCCTGCGCCATCTTGTCGAGTTCGCCGATCTCGGCCTTGGTCACGCGGGTAAAGCGGTTGACCAGCCAGCTTGCAAACCAGCCAAGCGCAAAGGCCACGAAAAGGATCACGGCAGTCGCGAGGATGAATTCCGATCTGTTCATGGGCTTCTCCTAGTTGCCGTCCTGCGGGCTGTCTTCTGCGGGGGCTTCGCCGCCCTCGGGTGTCTCGCCGGGAGCGACGAAGGCTTCTTCGGTCACCTCGGGGTCTTCGGTGATCAGGCTGAATTCGATACGGCGGTTTGCTTCGCGGCCTTCTTCGGTGCCGTTGTCGGCGATGGGGTTCTCCTCGCCGAAGCCGACGGATTCAAAGGTCGAGACCGGCACGCGCCGTGCGCGCAGGGCGGTCAGAACGGCATCAGCGCGGTCCTGCGAAAGGCGCTGGTTCATTTCCTCGCGGCCTTGGCTGTCGGTGTAGCCCGAAACGCGGATCGGCGGATCACCGCATTCGCGCAGGATGTCGGCGATTGCGTCGACAACCGGCTGGGTCGCGGCCGTGAGCTGCGCCGAACCGGGATCAAAGAGGATCTTGTTGGCATCTGTGACAGCCTTGATCCGGCCAATGCATTCCTCGGGCGTTGGCAGGCTCGCGATCGGGTCGAGTTCCTCGACGTAAGTCACGTCAATATCGAAGTCTGCGGATTGTCCGAGCTTTTCGATAAGAAGCCGCGTGATTTCGGCATTGGCATCGGGGTTGCCGGTATTGCCGCGCACCGAGAAAGCTGTGGGTTCGACCACCACCGCGCCGTTTGACAGCAGAGACAGGGCTTCAACGCCTGCAAGCACGCGCACCGACCAGCCCATTGGGATACCCTCGATTGTGCGGGTGCCCATGGTGATGTTGCGGCGCCCGAACTTGGCCTGTGCAAAGTTCTCGACGACTGAATTGGCGACATCATCCTGCA
>CAXQAV010000055.1:0-3543 GCA_964221795.1 Luminiphilus sp.
GCCTCCGGCTCGATGCGACCGCACAGCTGGCAGGTGAACAGATCCCGCTCCAGGCACTGCCAGCGCAGGCGTTTCCAGCGCGCGGTGTAGTACCACTTGCGCCACGCCTGCTGCTGTCGCCGCCGTGTGTCATGGTCGGTTTTGAGAATGGCGACGCGCGGCGCCAATCCCTGCAGCCTGGGCTTCAGTTGCTTGACCTTCACAGTCACCTCCAAACAAGAAACGCCCGGGGCGGGATCTCCGCTCCGGGCGCACATGTGGTGGCTGCAATATGTCAATGGGGCTAGAATTTCGTCAAGCCTGAATTTCGCCAAGGCGCTTGCGGCGGCATGTGATCAGTGACCTCAAATGCCGTCAGGCCCGTTATCTGCAAGGCGCTGCGGATCTCCAACAAAGCGCCAAACCAATCGAGGTACGCGCGCCGTGCACGGGCAACCTGACCCGCAGTCGGTCGAATCACTACCGGGCAATAGAGCACCTGGTCGAAAACCGTTCGCCCTTTACGGTTCACCCTAGGTTGGTGCGGCCAGCCTTCAGCCCCAAGGTCTTTTGCATCTGCAGTTTTGGCTCGGGTGCCCCACCGATTGGTCGTTGTCATCGCCGGTCCGACGTGTGGCGATAGATCCCATTCGGGCTGCCGCCCTGCCCGCGCAAGCTCAGCGATCGACGTTGCCATCCGCCATCCGCCACAGCGCTCAGGAAGAACAGCAACGGTTGCCGCCACAATTTCTGCGTCGTGATGCGGAGCAGATCGCCCCCCACCCTGAACTCGGCATCCAAGCTGGGCGATCTCGATCATGCGATAGATAGGATCCACGTTCACCCGCGCCTCAATTCCAGTTTCTTCCTCCAACCGGTCCAGAGAAACGCATTCCTGCTGGAAAGCCCAGCAGATGACCTCCCACACGCCAGCCTTCCGCTTCCCCTTGGCGCCCGGAACCACCCGGTCTGCCGGCCGCTGATGAACTCTGCTCGCCATCGTCATTGTCCGAATGCCTCCAAATCTCCGCTGTTACGCACAAACACAGGCCGTAACGCTATCGTAACGCTGACCGTTTCGCCTTTAACCATCTGTTTTAATTCATTTTTCTTAGTTGATAGAGGTATAGGTAACGGTGATACAGATTGGAGAGACTGATCAATCACACGCGCACAGGTTTTGCGGGCGCTACCCTGACCGTAACACCGTGACACTGAACAGATTTTTTGCCAATAACATCGCAATCTCATGTACTTACCCGCGTTACCTCATTTGTTACGGTGGCGTTACGCGCGACAGTTGACCGTATCGCTTTCAATCAAGCTCCAGCCCTACTTGCTGCCACCATGGCTGGCAGGGTCTTCCTCAATTCCGGGGAGAAACCGCGCGGGGACAACCATTCCGCGTCTAGCAGAACCCGCGACCCTCACAGGCTTATCAGAGGGCCTGACGTCTGGAATGGTCTCCAACGCGGCGCGGTGCCCACCGCCGCGCCACCGTGTCCCGCGCAGAGCCTGATTGAGCAAAGGGTTCTCACCGTTGGCGATGAATAGATCCCGCTTGCCCCGTTCGCCTTTGAGCAACCGCAGACCCCCTCGCGCAATCAGCTTCTGATCCGACGGGGCAGGGTCATGTAGCGCGTCCTGAAGGTAGTACAGCTGCTCTTCTACAGTCGCGACGCCGCCATGATCCTTGTTCAGCTGCGCACCGAAGAGCGTCCGAAGGAAACGCTCGCCTTCACCCTCCTCATCGGCCTCTTTGGTTTGGCTGATAAGCGGTTGGGCCATCTCCTTTGCCCGCGCCATGCGCTCCTGATCGATCTCACCGCTCTCCGGGCAGGCCAAAGGCGTATCAAACAGCATTAAATCCCAGCCTGCCAAAATGGCCCCGATCGTGTCACCAGCCCGGGATGCGCCGCCGAGGCTCTGCACCGTGCTGCTGTAGATCCGGAACGTCCGGTCCCAGCGCGAGGGCGCCAAATCCAGCATCCTCCGCCAGACATGCGGCCCCAGTTCTTTCGCGTCTCTCTGGAGCTCGTCCAGCAGCATCGCCGCGTCTTCAGGGTTTTCCACCTCCTTGCGGGCGTTCAAGGCGACCAGGATGAAACGGGATTGATCCTGCGGCGCCATCCCCCCCGGGATGATGGATCCCAAAAGCCCCGCACCATACAGCTCAAATCGGATACCTGAATGGTCCGAAGTGCCGCGCTCTACTTGTGCACCTTCAGAGCCAGACATCAGTCGAAACAGGGCGATAACTTCTTCCACCCCGCCGCCGACCTCATCCTTCTTTTCGGCCTCATCGAAGATCCGCGCGACAGCCATCCGGTTGGTGGTCTGCCGCATTGCGGCGGCAGAAGTGCTGTTCTTCACCCCCGGAGACATTCCGCCCAACAGCGACGAAATGATCTCGATCAGTGTGGATTTGCCGCTGCCATGCTTGCCCTTGATCCACATATGAGTGCGCCAGTCTGGATAATGCCCAAGGGCCGCCTGCCCGATCCAGCCGATAACTAGGTCAGCGGAATCGGCTGCGCGCCAGTTCCAGAAGCGAGCGATGCGCTCTCGCACCCATTCGATGTCTGCCGCGGCCGCAGGCGTGTCGCCTGGCGCTGACCGAGACGGTACGGCCGGGTAGAGAGCGCGGCCAATCTTGCGGCCCCGCCGGTCCTCTTTGGCCGATGCCAGTACCTTCTCGCCCAGATGCACAACCGGCACCGAGGTTTCCGCCCTCCAGGTGCCGAAATGGCGCATCGGCATGGATTGATCAAATAGGGGAAGCTCGGCACAGGCCTGCATAAGTTTGTCGGCCGCGGCGGAAGCATTGAAGCCGATATCCCGCTTGCCCTCCGCAGGAGCTATCTCCCCAAGCACCTTGAGAGGATCTTTTGCCCCTACCATCAACTCCACAAGGTTTGACCGATAGCTGAGGGCGCCGGCACTTAGCTCGCGCAGCTCACCGCGCGCAGTCAGAAAGTAGAACTTGCTGCCAACCTGCCCGAGCGGCTGAACCGGAAAGTCCGGCGGAAGCGTACTGCCAACCACACCGCCGCCCTGCCCGCCGTCATAATCGCCGCCCGCAGCCTTATCTGCACTATCGTCTGACGAACTGTCGCCGCGGCTTTCCCCCGATGTGGGGGCCAAAGGCCCATCATTTTGACTGTCATCGAGCTCTTGATCGATGTATTCGACCTGTTCAAATCGCTCTCGAACCTTTTCGGCACCGTCTGTCATTCTTCCTGTCCTTCATGATTTTTTTCTTTGCCGGTCAGCACGTCATTCAGATCGACGCCCTCGCCAGCGAGCACGATGCCCACCTGCAGCCCTGGACGCAGGTTTCTTGCTCGACGTAGGCCGCACAGCAGCTTTGCTCGGGTCGCCTTCGGATCGCTGTCACCGTCCTGGATGTAGATCAGCCGCCTGACCCACGGTGGCGGCACGAAGGCCTCTTCATCGGTCATGTCCGGCTGTTCGGAATAGCGCTTGCCTTTGACCTTCCGCATCTTCCCTGACATGTTGCCGAGGTCTACACCGGCCCAATAAGCCGCGCCCTCCAAGCCGGAC
>CAXQAV010000056.1:0-5647 GCA_964221795.1 Luminiphilus sp.
GTCAGCGCGACCTGAACGGCGGCATCGGCAAATTCGGTCAAGCGCCGCGTGACTTCTTCCAACGGCCAGACGCCCGCAAGGTCGGCAAGCGCGATCAGCAGGGCCACCCGCCGTTTGGCCTGCCGCAAATCGCCCGTGAGCCTGTCAGCCGGTGTATCAGGCAAAGCCGCGATCAAGGCGTCGAATGCCCCTTCAGGGTCATCGAAAGCCGTCGTGATCCAATCAGTCTCGCGCCGTAGCAAGTCCGCAAGATAAGGACTGCAGCCCGCTGTGCCGGCGATGACCTTCTCCAGCACCTCGGCCACTCCGGGAAACAGCGCTGCTACTCCTGCCCCCCGATCAGGGTCATGCGGGAACGGAGAACGGGTGATGCGGTCTGCGAAATTCATGGCCTCAGACTATGCCCCCTCTTGCACAGGTCAATGCATCACGCGACACAGGTCCGCAAAAGGGAGATGGAAATGAGCAAGAGCCTCAAGCGCGTCATTGCTGCCCTGAAGGATTCAGGGCTCGAGATCACGCCGTTGGAACTGGGCCCAGAAACGCGCACGGCTCAGCAGGCCGCAGATGCTGCAGGATGCACGCTCGACCAGATCGCCAAATCGGTGATTTTCGCCGGCGAGACCTCGGGACGCGCCTATCTGTTCATTACGGCGGGCGGCAATCAGGTTGATACTGCAAAGGCGAGCGCGCTGGCTGGCGAACCTCTTGGCAAGGCGGATGCAGCCCTGATCCGCGACCAGACGGGCTTTGCGATCGGCGGGGTCGCCCCTGTCGGCCATCTATCCGAGGTCAGGGGATTCTTTGACCGCCGCTTGCTCGATTTCGACGTGATCTATGCGGCGGCAGGGACACCGCGCCACATATTTCCCATCAATCCGTCGGTTCTTGCAAAAATTTCTACATCGCAAATATTTGATTTTGTTATCAAATAAATGTAAATGTAAAATACATTCACATTTTCTCTTGAACTGCGCACAGTGACTCCCGATATCGGTGATGTGAAAGACATTCACATTATCAATCAGCTTAAGGAGCCACCCATGAACACCGCCGCATCTCAAACCCCAATGGCGCTGGAACACCGTCCCGGGTTTTTTGCCCGTGCCGAGGCTTGGCTTGACGAGCGTGGCAAAGGCGCCTGGATCGCCGCCATGGTTGTCGGCTTCATCCTCTTCTGGCCTGTTGGCCTCGCCCTTCTCGCTTACATGATCTGGAGCAAACGCATGTTCAACTCTTCCTGCAAATCCATGAGCCGCCGCCACGCGATGGGCCGCCCGTCCGGCAACAGCGCATTTGACGCCTACAAGGCTGAAACCCTGCGCCGCCTGCAAGAGGAACAGGACAACTTTGAAGCCTTCCTCAAGCGCCTGCGTGACGCCAAAGACAAGGCCGAGTTCGACCAATTCATGAATGATCGCGCCCGCGCCAAGGACACACGCGACTACAACGACGACGACACACGTGACCAGAACACAGGCCCTGCGACTGCCTAAGCATGGCCCGCAAAGGGTGGCCGGTTGTCCCCGCCGGCCACCCGCCCACGTTTCTTCATCCCAAGAGCCTGACCAATGACCGCTTCAACCTCTTATGCCCGTTTCCCTGCACATCTCTATCGCGGTGTGCCTTTGCGTCGCGGCTTCGCCTGGGTGATCGATATGATCCTGATTGCGATCATTGCGTCGCTCGTCTTGCCCTTCACCGCCTTTACCGGCGTCTTCTTCTTTCCCTTCCTGATGCTGGTTTTGGGTTTCCTCTATCGTTGGGCGACGATCGCGTCAGGTTCGGCCACATGGGGCATGCGCATTATGGGCGTGCGGCTACAGGACAGCTATGGCCGCGACTTTACCGGTAGTTTGGCGTTTGCCCATACATTGGGTTACTCGATCAGCGTCGCCCTGCCCCCGTTGCAGCTGATCTCGGTGATCCTGATGCTGACAACCGCCCGAGGCCAGGGTCTGACGGACATGTTTCTGGGAACCGAGGCCGTCAATGCAGTGGCATGATCCCGCATAGCGTGGCATTTGGACCTGCGTGAATGACTTGGCGAGTGAAAAGACCATTGCTAAGGTTCCAGTTGAGAGAAACGGAACTTCATGAAACACGCGCTGCCGATAGCCCCGCAGTTCTATGTGACTGCCCCGCAACCCTGTCCCTACCTGCCGGACAGGATGGAGCGCAAATTGTTCACCGCCCTACACGGTGACAACGCGACCGAGTTGAATGACGCGCTGTCCAAGCAGGGCTTCCGTCGCTCGCAGAATGTCCTTTACCGCCCGTCTTGCGCCGAATGCGCGGCCTGCATGTCAGCACGCATTGATGTAGCAAGGTTCAAGGCCACTCGCAGCCAGAAGCGAATTCTCAAGCGCGCCGCCCATCTCGAGCGCCGCGCGACATCGCCTTGGGCCACGGAAGAGCAGTTCAATCTCTTCCGCAGCTATCTGGATGATCGCCACGCCGACGGCGGCATGGCCGATATGGATATGTTCGAATTCGCGGCCATGGTCGAGGAAACCCCGATCCGGTCTCGCCTGTTTGAGTACACCGACGGACGGCGGCTGACGGCGGCTTGCCTGACCGATATCTTCGATGACGGGTTGTCGATGGTCTATTCCTTCTTCGATCCCGAGGCGCGCCGACTGTCGCTCGGGACATATGTGATCCTCGATCACATCCGCGTCGCCCGCAAACTGAAGCTGCCCTACGTCTATCTGGGTTATTGGGTCCCGGGCAGCCCCAAGATGGCTTACAAGTCCAAATTCGCCGGCGTCGAGGTCTATCGCGCGGGCCGGTGGGAACCAATCAAGGAAGAGTCCGCGTATTCGGTCGAGGTCCACCCGCTGTCGACCGATCCGATCGCCGAGCAGGTTGCACGGATCAGCCTGCCCTAGCGCTTTGCCATTCCCACATACAAAACGGGCGGCCCACCTCTGGACCGCCCGTTCTTGTTTCACAGATCGCCTGATCAGTTCAGAAGATCAGGGACAATCGTGACCACGCCCGGGAACACGTAGAGCAGGATCAGACCGGCCACCTGGATCCCGATGAACGGAATGACGCCGCGATAGATCTGCCCTGTCGTGATCGACTTCGGTGCAACACCTCGCAGATAGAAGAGCGCAAAGCCGAACGGCGGCGTGAGGAACGAGGTCTGCAAGTTCACCGCAATCATGATCGTCACCCATTTCGGATCGAAGGTGCCGCCATAGATAACCGGCCCCACAATCGGAATGACGATGTAGATGATCTCGAGGAAGTCGAGCACGAAGCCCAGCACGAAGAGCACCAGCATGACCAGCAGGAACACCTGCAACTCGCTGTCAAAGGAGCGCAGGAACTGCTGGATGTGGTGTTCGCCCCCGAAGGAGATCAACACGAGGTTCAACAGCTGCGAACCGATCAGGATGGTGAAGACCATCGAGGTGACCTTGGCCGTTTCGCGCACAACCGGTGCCAGCACACCGCCTTCGATCAGGATCCAGCAGGACCAGATCAGACCGAACATGGAGAACAGGAAGCTGGCAAAGGCCACAAGGAATGCCAGACGGTTCTCGAAGGTCACAACCTCCTGCCCCATGCGCAGGTCAAAGTTGCCACCAATCACCAGCATCACCACGATAGCCAGAGCCGTCAGGATCACGATCCGGCCGGACTTTTCCTGATCCTTGCGCTTGCGGTAGGCCGCCAGCAGGATCGCACCACCTGCACCAAGGGCCGCAGCCGGTGTCGGGTTCGTGATCCCGCCAAGGATCGAACCCAGCACAGCCACGATCAGCACCAAGGGCGGGAAGACAACGCGCAGGATGTCGTTCTTGCCCATGTAGCCGATTCCGACCTTCAGACCATAGTAGGTGATGGCAAGCGGGATCAGCAGGATCACAAAGGCCGTCCCCGGCGTTGTCGCTGCCGAAATCAGCAGGATATCCGCCAGCAGGATCAGGCCGACACCCACCGCACCGACCAGCAACGGACGGTGGTCTGCGCTCGGCGCCACACCACGTGCAATTGCCAGAGACAGACCCAGCAGCACAGCCAGAATACCAATGCCGGTTCCGATTGGTGCCGCATTGGCGATGGCCTGAACGCGCAGCTCTGCCCGCTCTTCCTCGCTCAGTGCACGAGACGCGGCCTCACCGCCGGCATTGTTGATCGCCTCTTGCTCGGCCACAGCGCGGTCCCATGCCGCCTGTCCGTGCAGATCGATCATCGACGCTTGGCACTCTTCGCTCACGCGGGTCCGCAGGGATGCGGCTTCGGTCGCGTCTGTGTAGGTGTCCACGATGATGCTCTGCGAGCCCATGATGTTGGTCTGGGACAGGCCAATGGCCAGACCGATGATACCAACGGGAACCGCAAGGAACCATGTGAAGCCGTCGTTGCGTGTGATGACTTCACCCGAGGCATCGCCGAACTGGACCGGCGGGGCTTTCGTTGGGTTCACAAGAGCAAAGACGAACGCATAGCCAGCATACAGCACTGCGAGCAGAATGCCCGGCAACAACGCCGCCTGGAACAACGTACCGACGGACAGAACCGCAGGCTCGCCCAGATAGGTCAGCGCATCGGTACAGCCAGCAAGCTGCGCACGGTTTTCTTGTGCGGCCGAATAGATGTCACCGGCCAGCGTGCCCAAGAGAACGATCACGATGGACGGCGGGATGATCTGGCCCAAAGTACCCGACGCGGCGATCACACCCGTCGAGAGCTCCGGCGAGTAGCCGTTCTTCAACATCGTCGGCAGCGCCAAGAGGCCCATGGTCACAACGGTTGCACCCACGATCCCTGTCGAAGCGGCAAGGAAGGCACCCACGATGACGATCGACACAGCCAGACCACCTGGCAGCGGGCCAAAGACCTTGGCCATTGTGGTCAGCAGCTCGTCTGCGATGCGCGAACGCTCAAGCACGATCCCCATCATGACGAACATCAGAACCGCCAGCAGGGTTTCGATGGACTGGCCGGCCAGAACGCGCTCGTTCATCCGGTTGACCATAAAGCCGATGTTGCGGTCGAGCGCCACTTCCCAGCCCTGCGGGAACAGCACGTCCTCGTATCGGGGCAGTTCGGGGTATCGGAAGACCGAAATCGCCTCGGGCCTCACGCCCGAATTGACAAGTTCGCGGTACTCCGCACTGGCGGTATCAACCGCCGCATGGATCAGCAGCCCCGAACTATCGAGTGCTGCGATGATTGCAAAGGAAATCACGGCAGAGCCGGAAATCGCAAAGGCCACAGGGAACCCTGAAAGGATACCTGCAAACAGGGTCAGGAAAACGATAATGATACCGATTTCGATGCCGTCTAATCCGAAAAGCATGTCGTCTGCCCTACCTTAGTGAATCTTTGCCACAGTCTCGGCGGTGGGATCGCCAAGCACGTCTTTATCGAGGTATTTGCCCTCGCTCTCTTCGCCTTCTTTCCACTCCAGATAGGAGCGGAAGAAGAATGCCGCTGCCTGAAGCAGGACCATCAGGGTGAAGACCACCAAGAGCACTTTGAAGAGGAAGTAGGCGTTAAAGCCGTTCGGTGAGAAACCGATCGTTTCGATGTTCCAACGCAGGGCCCGCGCTTTGGTCAGCAGGCGATCCAGTGTATCCGATGCCGAAGGGTTTGGCACAACAAGGTGGCGCCACATGAAGAACCAGCC
>CAXQAV010000057.1:0-6846 GCA_964221795.1 Luminiphilus sp.
CGCGCGGAGAATTCGCACATGCCATTCCGACGAAGGGAGCGGGCCATGCTCCGCTTCCGGCGCGTGCGAAGTCTTCAAAAGTTCGCCGCCGTCCATGCCTCCGTCTTCAACCACTTCAACAAGCAACGTAGCCTTTCAAGTCGGAACATCTTCAAGCTGAACCGCTCCGCCGCTCTTGCCGAGTGGCGCGAACTCGGCGCGACATAAGGGACAGTGTGACTGTCCTAGTGGAGACTGGTTCGCATTAGTCTGACAGCACCGCCACCGACCCCTATCTCTACAGCCGACAGCAAGTTTGTGCGGTTTTTACCCGACATTGTGCGGGTTTGCGGCTGTGCGGTCTAGCATGAGACACACCGAAGCCGGTTGGTGTTCTCATTGGTGTCGCGTTGCCAGGGGCTATGCGGAATGAACAAAGCCTCGAACGCCCAACTGTTAGAGGCCGACAGAGCCCAAGGCCCCTGGTTGGCAGACCATGCGCGATTGCCTCGAAGAGCCTTTGGCATCGACCGAATTAGAAGATTGACCTGCATCATGGCGCCCGCTCTGCCCTATGGCATCTTAATTAGGATAAGGCAGCTTAGTCCATCGGGAGCGGAGGTCGAACATGGCACGCGTTCAGGATATCTTGGAGTTTAAACCGAGGAAAACCCACACGCTCGGGTCGGGCTGCAGACGTTCACGCCCCTTACTAGGTGAAAGGAGAACGATATGACCTCCCACGGCCAACCGACACTTCGCTTTCTCGGCGCGGCCGGAACGGTGACAGGCTCACGTTACCTGGTCGAGTGGGGGCACCGCCGAATCCTAATCGATTGCGGGCTGTTCCAGGGTTTCAAGCAATTGCGGCGGCGGAACCGGAAACGCTTTCCGGCTCGGCCAAGCACGATCGACACCGTTCTTCTGACCCATGCCCATCTGGATCACTCCGGCTATCTGCCGGCGCTGATCCGTGCGGGATTTCGTGGCCGGGTGCTCTGTACCCCGGCCACGAAAGAGCTTTGCGGCCTGATCCTGCCAGACAGCGGGTATTTGCAGGAGGAAGAGGCCAAATACGCGCGTCGGAAGAAATATTCGGAGCACAAGAAGCCCACCCCGCTCTATACATTAAGGGATGCGCAGGCGGCTCTGAAGCAGCTTGACACCGTCTCATTCAACGAACGTGTCGACCTTGGCGATGGCATCCATGCCGAGTTCATCCCCGCCGGACACCTGTTGGGGGCGGCGCAGATACGACTGACGATCAACGGCACCACCGTGCATTTCAGCGGTGATTTGGGGCACGACAAGGATCCCCTGATGCGCGCGCCGGTGCCGTTCGGCGGGGCGGATGTGCTGGTCTGCGAGTCGACCTACGGCAACCGCAAGCATCCCGAAATCGACGCGGAGGCGGAATTGGCGCCTGTCCTGAAGCGTGTTTTTGCGCGGGGTGGTGCGGTTCTGATCCCCTCTTTCGCGGTGGGCCGTGCGCAAGGTCTGATGTACCACATCGCGCGTCTGATCAAGCGCGACGAAATCCCCTATGTCCCGGTCTACCTCAACAGCCCGATGGCGGTGGACGCGACCGAAATCTATCACCGACATCACGATGAACACCACGTGAGTTGGGAGGATTGCGTGAACATGTTCCGTGTCGCCAAGCGCGTGAACAGCGTCGAGCAATCAAAGGACCTCAACACCCGACGGGGGCCGATGATCATCATCTCGGCCAGCGGCATGCTGACTGGCGGAAGAATACTGCACCATCTGGTCAGTTTTGGCGGTGACCGGCGGAATGCGATCATCCTTTCCGGCTTCCAGGCCGGCGGCACCCGGGGCGCATCACTGGCTGGCGGAGCACGTAGTCTGCGCATTTTTGGAAAAGAGCACCGGATCGAAGCTGAGATAGTGCAACTCGAAACCTTCTCGGGTCATGCGGATGCCGATGAGATCCTGTCGTGGATGCGTGCTGCGCCACCGCCGCGCATGACCTACCTGACCCACGGCGAACCCGAGGCCGCGGACACGCTGCGCCGCCGGGTTGCACATGAATTACAGCGCAATGCCCGCGTACCAGAGCACTTGGAAACCATACGGCTGGACGCTCCGAAATGACAGAACGCCATGATATCCTTCCACTTGTGCCCGCCGATATCGACACCTATCGGCAGCCGGTCGTCTACATGCGCGAGGACTGCCACGTCTGTCGCTCCGAAGGCTTCGGAACGCAGAGTCGCATCGAGATCGAAGTCGAAGGTAAACGGATCATCGCGACGCTCAACGTGATCACCGGCGGCGACTGGCTGCCACAGGAAACCGCGGCTCTCAGCAATACGGCGTGGGAGGCGCTTGCCCTCCAACCGGGTGCTGTTGGCCGGTTTTCGCACCCCGAACCACCGGCGTCGGCCTCGGCGATCCGCACCAAGGTCTACGGAGGGCGGCTGGATGACGCCGCCTGCCGCGCGATCATCTCCGATACCATCCAAAGACGGCTATCGGACCTCGACCTGGCCGCCTTCGTGACGTCCTGCGCTGGAGACCGGCTGAATGAGGCCGAAACCATCGCGCTGACACTGGCTATGCGAGACGCGGGCGCGCGGCTCGACTGGGGCAGGAGGCCGGTTCTCGACAAGCATTGTGTCGGGGGGCTGCCAGGCAACCGAACCACGCCGATCGTTGTGGCGATCGTGGCGGCCGCGGGGCACCTGATCCCGAAGACATCCAGCCGCGCGATCACCTCGCCCGCCGGCACCGCCGACACGATGGAGGTCATGGCACCCGTCGCTTTGGACCAAGCCGCGATGCGCGGCGTCGTCGAGGCCGAGGGCGGCTGCATCGTCTGGGGCGGCGGGCTGGACCTGAGCCCCGCCGACGACATGCTGATCCGAATCGAACGCCCACTCGATTTTGACAGCGAGGGGCAGATGGTGGCCAGTATACTGTCCAAAAAGGCGGCTGCGGGATCGAGTCACGTGCTGATTGACATGCCAATCGGGCCTACGGCGAAGGTGCGCTCCGACGCGGCCGCCAAGGCGCTTTCCGATAGGCTTAAGGCCGTCGCTACAGCACTGGGCCAGACAATTTCAGTTAATCGAAGCGATGGCTTCGCCCCGGTGGGGCGCGGGATCGGCCCGGCGCTTGAGGCATACGACGTTCTGGCAGTACTGAGGCGCAGCCCACAGGCCCCAGCCGATCTGCGCGAGCGCGCCCTCGATGTCGCTGGTGCCTTGCTGGAACTCGTCGGAACGAATGGGCGCCAATTGGCAGGCGAACTGTTGGATGGGGGCAAGGCAGAGGCCAAATTCTTGGCGATCTGTGCGGCGCAGGGCGGGTTCACCGAACCGGGCGAAGCGCCACAAATGAAGCCAGTCAACGCCGCCAGCGCTGGACGAATAACTGCAATCGACAACCGTCGCATCGCCAAGATCGCAAAGCTCGCGGGCGCGCCTGGCCGCAAGACATCGGGCGTATTTCTAAGAACGCGCGTGGGAGACACCGTCGAAATCGGTCAGCCTTTGTTCGAAGTTCACGCGGAGACACAAGGCGAGTTAGCGTGGGCGCTGGATTACGCCGCCAGTGGCGACAGCCCGTTCCGCGTAGAGGATGCGCCATGACACCCCTCATCCTCGCCTTTCCAGAGATGGAAGCCCTGGCCGGAGACCTAGCCAATCGCATGGGCGCAGAAACGGCGGCCATCGACCTGCACCGGTTCCCCGACGGCGAGAGCCTCGTGACGCTCCCTGAGAACATGAAGGGCCGCGATGTCATCTTTTTGGCCACGCTGCGCGACCCGGACCCGCTGGCACTTCCGTTGCGCTTTGCGGCGGCCACCGCGCGCGAACTCGGGGCAAAGCTCGTGGGTGTTGTTGCTCCTTACCTTGCCTACATGCGTCAGGATAAACGGTTTGCGCTCGGGCAGGCTGTGACGGCCCCGCTGTTCGCGAAGTTTCTGGAAGACAGTTTTGACTGGCTGGTCACCGTCGATCCACACCTCCATCGCGTTCCGTCACTCGACCGAGTGTTCCGCATTCCGGCGATCCGCGTTCAATCCGCGCCGCTAATTGCCGACTGGATCGCCCGCGAGGTGCCGGACGCGGTTATCCTGGGTCCCGACAGCGAAAGTCAACAATGGGTCGCCGAGGTCGCGCGTACGGCCGGACGCCCCTATGAGGTGCTGACCAAAGTGCGGTCCGGCGACTGGCAAGTGGATGTCAGCGTGCCCGAAAGCGACGCACTGAAGCACGGGACACCCGTTGTCCTAGACGACATCGCTTCGTCCGGGCGCACGATGATCCGCGCGATGGAGCATCTGATTGCGGCCGGAACCCGGTCGCCCGTCTGCGTCATCATCCACGCGGTATTCGCGGGCAGCGCCTACGAAGACATCCTGGCCGCCGGCGCTGCGCGCGTGATCACGACAGACAGCATTCCGCATCAAACCAACGTCATATCGCTGGCCGATCCGTTGGCCGCCAGCATCGCTCACGCGATGAATGCTAAGGTTGAAACACCAAACGGACTGGCATTGGGACCTCAAAACGAATTTTCAACGGAACTGAAGACATGAAAAGCCACCAACACCACGCCGACGCCGGCGAAGACGCAACCGGATACATCTGTCCGATGCATCCCGAGGTGCGCCAGAACGGGCCGGGCGATTGCCCCAAATGCGGCATGCACCTCGTGCCCGAAGGCGAAGCCGGTAAACACGCGCATCACGGCCACCATGCGCATGGGCATCACGGCCACGTGGCAAAAGGTGGCGGCAATTATGACACCGTGCCCGAAGGCTACTCAGGCGCGGTCTATACCTGTCCGATGCACGCCGAAGTGCGCCAGACGCATCCCGGCTCGTGCCCGATCTGCGGCATGGGTTTGGAACTGGAAAGCGCCGCCATGCCCGAGGACGGACCCAACCCGGAGCTGGTGGATTTCACGCGCCGTTTCTGGGTCGGCTCGATTCTGACGATCCCGCTTCTTGTCTTCACCATGGGACCATTCGTCGGCTTCCCGGGTGTACGCGAGATCTTTGGCGAGCGCGCGACGCTCTGGATCGAACTGGTGCTGGGCACCCCGGTCGTCTGGTGGTGCGGCTGGCCGTTCATGGTGCGCGGCTGGAACTCGTTCCGGACATGGAACCTGAACATGTTCTCGCTGATCTCGATGGGCGTTCTGGCAGCCTGGGCTTTCAGCGTGGTTGCCGTACTTGCTCCTGACATCTTCCCTGACGGGTTCCGCATGGAAGACGGACACGTCGGCGTCTATTTCGAAGCTGCGGCGGTGATTGTCACGCTGGTCTTGCTCGGCCAGGTCATGGAGCTGCGCGCCCGCGAGGGCACCGGCAAGGCGATCCGGGCACTCTTGGACTTGGCCGCAAAGACGGCGCGGATCATCCGCGATGACGGGCGCGAAGAGGAAATCCCGCTCGAAGACGTGCAAGTGGGCGACCGTCTGCGTGTGCGCCCCGGAGACAAGGTGCCGGTCGATGGCACCGTGGTGGACGGCCGCTCATCGGTCGATGAAAGCATGATCACGGGCGAACCGATACCCGTGGAAAAAGTTGCCGGTGAGATGGTCACGGGCGCCACCATCAACGGCACCGGATCGCTGGTGATAGAGGCCACGCGCGTTGGCGCTGACACGATGCTGGCCCAGATCGTGGAAATGGTGTCGAGTGCGCAACGTTCCCGCGCGCCGATCCAGAAGTACGCCGATCAGGTGGCAGGGTTCTTCGTGCCTGCCGTGATCGGTATCGCCGTCCTGGCTTTCATCGGCTGGGCGATCTGGGGGCCTGATCCGGCGCTGTCATACGCCTTGATCTCGGCGGTGGCGGTACTGATCATCGCCTGCCCCTGTGCGCTCGGTCTCGCCACACCGATGTCGATCATGACGGCGACAGGACGTGGCGCGCAGGCAGGTGTTCTTATCAAGAATGCCGAAGCGCTGGAGCGGTTCGAAAAGGTCGACACGCTGATCGTCGACAAGACAGGAACCCTGACTATGGGCAAACCGCGCCTGACCGCCGTGCTGCCCGAAAAAGGGCACGATGAGGTCGAAGTGCTGCGCCTTGCCGCCACCCTTGAGAGGGGCTCCGAGCACCCGCTTGCCGAAGCCATCGTCGAAGGTGCCGAGGAACGCGGCGTGAAGATGGGAGATGCTGGCGACTTCGAGGCCGTAACAGGCAAGGGTGTGACAGGCAAGGTGGACGGCAAAGCCGTGGCGCTTGGCAACCGCAAACTGGTCGAGGATCTGGGGCTGGAGGCCGGTCATCTGGTCGACACCGCCAACACCCGCCGCGATGAGGGCGAGACGGTGATGTTCGTGGTTGTCGACGGTGCCGTTGCCGGTCTTGTCTGCGTCTCTGATCCGGTGAAGGAAACCACACCCACCGCGCTGAAGGCGCTACACGAACTGGGCTTCCGCATCATCATGGCAACCGGCGACAATGAGCGCACCGCGAAAGCCGTGGCCGCAAGGCTTGGCATCGACGAGATCCGCGCCGACGTCCTGCCCGAAGACAAGGCCCGCATCATCAGGGAATTGCAGGATCAGGGCCGCAAGGTCGCCATGGCCGGCGACGGCGTGAACGACGCGCCTGCGCTGGCCCAGGCCGATGTCGGCATAGCCATGGGCACCGGTGCCGACGTCGCCATCGAAAGCGCCGGGATCACGCTGGTTAAGGGCAACCTCGACGGCATCGTGCGCGCCCGCAGGCTGGCACGCGCAACCATGCGCAACATCCGCCAGAACCTGTTTTTCGCTTTTGTCTACAACTCGGCGGGCGTTCCGATTGCGGCGGGGGTGCTGTATCCGGTATTCGGGATCCGGCTGTCGCCCATTTTTGCGGCGGCAGCGATGTCGCTGTCC
>CAXQAV010000058.1:0-4052 GCA_964221795.1 Luminiphilus sp.
GGAAGCCCAGCACCGCGGCCGAGATCAGCGGCATCTTCATTGGGAACCCTGCCAGCAAGAGCAGGATCATCACGGCAAGCATCAGTTCGGTCATTGCTTTTCCTCCCCGCGCTGGGTCTCTTCACCAACGTCTTCATAGCGCTGAATGGCCGCTGCGGTTTCCGGGTCTTCGTAGCTGTCCACCTCTAGGTAGGAGACGTAGATCTCCTCCTCGGCGAAATTCAGGTTGCGCAGCGCGGTCAGCAGGTATTGGAACGAGGTCAGTGCCAGCCCGATCACCACCCAGACATAAGTGAGGTACAAGGGTACCTGCAGCGCAGGGGTGATGCGGCCACGGCTGGCCACTTTCTGCACATAATCCAGCGCGTAGCACGCGAGCAGCGCCATCATCACCGCGGTGGTGGCAGCGATCACCACCATCAACCCCTTGCGCATCTTTACCGGCAGCGCGTCATAGATCGCCGACATGCGGATGTGAATGCCCTTGCGGGTGGCATAGCCCAGCCCCATGAAAGTTACGATGACAATCAGGAACTCATTCAGTTCCTCAGAGAAATAAATCGACTGGTTGAACACATAGCGGCCAAAGACATTGGCGATGGTGTTGCCAGCCATCAGGATGATCCCCCAGCCCAGGATCCAGACCTCGGCACGGCCAATGGCGCCGTCAATCCTTCCCAGAAAGCCGAAAGGAGCGGATTTGCCGTCTTGCATGATTTCCTCCCTTGGTTCGGCCCCGCGCGAGACTGGGCGGGGCCTAATAGCGGGATCAGTTGCCCGCCAGCTCTGCCTGCAGGGCGTCCAGCAGCTCTTGGCCGCGGGCGCCTGCGGTCTCGACATAAGTCGCGGCAGTGTCGCCCGAGCGGGTACGAAAGACGTCGCGCTCTTCCTCGGTAAGGACGACCAGGCCGATGTCCGGCTTGGATTCCTTGATCACGTCAAGACGGGCCTGATTGAAATCGGCGACCACGCCGTCGATGAAGCCGGTCATATCGGCCATGGTGTCCCGAACCAGCTGCTGGCGCTCCGGGGTCAGGGTGGCGAACCAGTCGGAGCCCGCGACCACGGTTGTGACCAGCTCCTGCTCGCCCGCCCAGATCAAGTGGCTGGTGACCTCATAGAATTTCATCTCCTCGATGGTCGGAATCGGGTTCACCTGGCCGTCCACAGCACCCAGCTGCAGCGCGCCGAACACTTCGCCAAACGGCAGCGGCGTCGGGCTTGCGCCCATGTTCTTGTAGGTTTCCAGCAGGATGGGCGACACCATCACTCGCATCTTGAAGTTCTCGAAATCCTCCGGCGTGCGGATCTCACGGTTGGTGGTCCAGACTTGCGGGCCTTCGGAATACATTGTCATGATTTCCAGGCCGCGCTTCTGGAAGTCCGCGTTCAGCGGGCCATAGATGGTCTCCGAACCGCTCAAAATGTCCGAAACCGCCGCCGGGTCGGAAGGCAGCAGGTAGGGCAGCAGGAACACCTGGCTCTCCGGCACGATGGTGCCCAGGTTGCCGATCGACACATTGGTTAGCTGGATGATGCCATCGGCTGCCTGTTCCACCGTCTCGGTCGGGGTGCCGAGCGTGCCCATCGGATAAACGGTCACCGTCACATCGCCATCGGTCGCTGCCTCAATGCGCTCTTTGAACTCCTGCGCATAGGCGTCCATGATTGAGCCTGGAATCTCCTCAATGGCGAATTTCCAGTCCTCCGCAAAGACGGCGGCCGGCGCCAGGCTTAGCAGCGCCGCAGCCGCGGTGGTTTTCAGGTGATTCAAGCTAAAGGCCATGCAGGTCTCCTCCCGGTTGGCATGGTTGACGGGGGTCGGGAGGCACCACAGCACGAAGAGATGCTTTGAAAAATATTACATTGATTATCTTTACATAAGAATATTTCATGCAAATCGACCTTAAACAAAAAAAGGGATCTGCCATGAAGCTGTTGCGCAACACGCTACTGGAAACCTTTGTCACTGTCGTTGAGTGCGGCGGTTTTTCTGATGCGCAATACGCCCTTGGCGTCACGCAATCCGCCATCAGTATCCGCATCCGCGATCTGGAAACCTCCTTGGGCTACCGGCTCTGCGAACGCGGCCGCGGCGGCTTCCGCCTGACGGAACGCGGAGAGATCGCCTATCAGAAGGCCCGCGATATCCTGCGCAGTGCCCGCGACTTTGACGCTGAGCTGCTGGAGCTGCGGAATACAATTTCCGGGGATCTGCGCATAGGGATCGTGGATGCGATCGACAGTCTTCCAGACCTTAAGTTTGTCGAGGCTTTGCAACGGTTCCTGGCCCGCCCGAATGAGGTCAGGATCGAAATCGTGGTCGCGTCCCCCATGGACCTGACACAGCAGCTGATCAGCGGCGAGTTGAACGCTGCCGTGGCGCCGTTCCGCAACCAGGTGCCCGAACTGGAGTATGTGGAACTGTGCAGGGAGGAGCACAGGCTTTACTGTGCTCTCGGGCATCCCTTGTTCACTGAGCCGGATAGTGAAATCTGTCTTGAAACCATAGGGCGGTTTAAGTTGTGCCAGCGATCATATGATATGCTGGTATCACCGGAACTCGGATCGCCCGAACCGATGGCGGTCGTGGCCAACATGGAGGCCATGGCGATGCTCATCGAAACCGGTCAGTTTCTAGGGCCACTACCAACGCATTTCGCCCGCAGGCGGGTTGCAGAAGGCAATTTCCGGGAAATCAGTAATACCCAAATGCGTTGGAACTCAACCTTCTATCTCGCAACCCGCCGAGTGCATGTTCTCAGACATGCCGTAGAACTGTTTGCTCAAGATCTGCAGAACGCCTGCCTTGATGAAAGCAAGACGCGGGAATGAAGCTTGAGTGCGAATAAAAAGGCAGAAGCTGATCGGCAGCTCTGTTGCGGGCGTTAGCATGGCATAGGGGGACTGCCGATGTCTCAAAAGGTAACGCGCGAAGCGAGTGTCCTAGCTAGTACAGGTTGCACGCGCAGCAAATGGCTGGTTGGTCCCGCGTCTGAGTTATCGGATCAAGCTGCGGCGAAAGCATGCTTGCGGTCCAGGTAAAACTGGCACCTTGAATGACCTCTTCGGTGACATTGGCTGCATCGCAACAATGAGTGTGCCGCACCTGCGAGGAGATGCTGCGCCAGCAAGATCCCGCAAGAGCAACGGCGGTAAAGACGGCAACCAAGTCATACGATGCAAGTTTCATGCTGCGCCCTCGACGAGCGGCAGCTTTTGATCACGGCACCGCGGCGAAAATCGTGGCCTAACCTGGCGACAGTAAGGGTTTTGCAAAGGTCGCAATCTGCGCTTTTCTAACATCTGCACCGAGCGCCGCATCGCCCTGGTCAGCAGGGCAGACCCGAAGGTCGCTTCCGGGAAATCTGGCAGGTTACCCCCCTGATAGCGACTAGACGGGACATGCCTTGTCCCATCTGAACTTCAAGCTGCGGCAGCTTAGAGTCAATCTCTTCGGGCTTCGGTCGCTTGTTCGCCATTCGTGGTTCTACATTTTCTAAACATAACGGTGGACCAATTCAATTGGGGAGGCTCAGGCTTAGAAACGGAAAACGCTCACGTCCGTGGTCCAGCCTTGGGGGCAAGTCTACATCAGCCGGAAAAATCCGGCTTTCGGCGCTTCAGAGTTGGGGAACAGAGCAAGAAGACCGGGCTGTAACAAGGCGACTGAGGCCAAGTCATGGAGCACCGGTCATAAAGCAAAACAACCAATAGCGTCGCCTACAGTGATGTCAACATTCCCGATCAGGAAGGGTGCGACGCGTTTTTGGCCTCTCGCCGTTTCGAAGAGAAACGCTATGCAGGTAGGTCGAGGTGGGATGTATATTGAAAGAGCCCCGGGGCTCAGAAGGTGCGCTAGAAATGAGGAGGCATGACTGTGCCGAACTTTTTGAGCTGACTGTTTGGCGGTAGCAGAACTGGCGGGGGTACTGAGTTCCGGTGCGGGGCGCTACAAAAGGAAGCGCAGCGGCTGGGACAGTAGAGGCAGGGGTCGCTATCCCAAATCTTCCAGCCAAGGCGTACTTCAAAGCGCTAGATCTTCTCTCCCG
>CAXQAV010000059.1:0-3553 GCA_964221795.1 Luminiphilus sp.
GAAGGCCGAGAAGGTCGCGCATTTCGTCAGGATGGTGGGCCTTTCCCATGCGGCCAGCCGCCGTCCTGCGGAACTGTCGGGCGGGATGCGCCAGCGGGTCAATGTCGCCCGTGCGCTTGCGATGAACCCCGAGATGCTGCTGCTGGACGAACCGCTCTCCGCACTCGATGCGCTGACCCGCGCGAACCTTGCCGACGAAATCGAGCGGATCTGGCAGGCTGACCAGAAAACCTGCGTGCTGATCACCAATGACGTGGACGAGGCGATCATTCTGGCCGACCGGATCATCGCGCTGAACCCTGACGGAACCTTGGGGCAGGAATTCAAAGTGACCCTGCCGCGCCCGCGCGACCGGATGGAGATGAACAGCAACGACACCTTCAAGCGTCTGCGCGCAGAGGTGACGAAATACCTGATGGACGTCGGCATCGAGGCCAAGGTGGAAGGCACCCGTGAGTTGCCCAATGTGACCCCGATCCATGGTGTGCCAGCGGCTGTGAAGGACGCGCAGGAAGGGCTGATCGACAACCGCTTCCTCGACTTTTCGCAACTGCACAAGGTCTACCCGACCCCGAAAGGCCCGCTCACTGTGGTCGAGGATTTCGACCTCAAGATCGACCGCGGCGAGTTCATCTCGCTCATCGGTCACTCGGGCTGTGGCAAGTCCACCGTGCTGACGATGGCGGCGGGCCTGAACGAAATCTCGAAAGGAGCGATCAAGCTCGATGGCCGCCATGTCGAGGGTGCTGACCCCGAGCGTGCCGTTGTCTTCCAGTCGCCGAACCTCTTCCCATGGCTGACAGCGAAAGAGAACGTCGCGGTCGGGGTCGACAAGGTCTACCCCCGCGCAAGCCAGGCCGAACGCCAGGATGTGGTGGAATACTATCTGGAACGTGTCGGTCTGGCTGATGCGATGGATAAGCCCGCCAGCGATCTGTCAAACGGCATGCAGCAGCGCGTCGGCATCGCGCGGGCCTTTGCGCTGTCGCCCAAACTGTTGTTGCTTGATGAACCCTTTGGGATGCTCGACAGCCTGACGCGTTGGGAACTCCAGGAAGTGCTGATGGAGGTTTGGAGCCGCACCAAAGTCACTGCGATCTGCGTGACCCACGATGTGGACGAAGCGATCCTGCTGGCTGACCGCGTGGTCATGATGACCAACGGCCCACAGGCAACCATCGGCAAGATCGTGAACGTGGACCTGCCGCGCCCGCGCACCCGCAAGGCGCTGCTCGAACACCCAGACTACTACAAATACCGGCAGGATGTGCTCGATTTCCTTGAGGAATACGAGCACGGCGCGAAACCCAAATCGAAACTGGCCCCCAAGGCCATCGCGGCGGAGTGAAAGCGATGAAACAGAGACTTGTGATCATCGGTGCCGGCATGGCCTCGGGACGCGTGATCGAACATTTGGTCGAAGCCGCACCAGACGCTTTCGACATCACCCTTTTCAACGCAGAGCCGCGCGGCAACTACAACCGCATCATGTTGTCTCCGGTGCTTTCGGGGGAAAAGACCTATGAAGAAATCGTCACCCATGATGACGCATGGTATGCCGCGCATGGCGTAACCTGCCGTTTCGGAGAAAAGGTCGTCGAAATCGACCGCCAGATGAAGGTTGTCGAAGGGGAAAACGGCCATGTGCCCTATGACAAACTGATTTTTGGCACAGGGTCCAACCCGTTCATCATTCCGCTGCCGGGGCATGATCTGGAAGGGGTGATTGCCTATCGTGATCTGGAAGACACCCAGCGCATGATGGAGATGGGCGGGGGCAAAAAGGTTGTCGTGATTGGTGGTGGTCTGTTGGGGCTTGAAGCTGCCGCAGGCATGGCCGCGCGCGGTGCGGATGTGACCGTTGTGCATATCATGGGCCACCTGATGGAGCGCCAACTGGACGAAGCCGCAGGCTATCTTCTGAAAAAGTCGCTGGAGGCTAAGGGGATCACGATCCGCCTGCAGGCCAATTCCAAGGAAATTGTGGGACAAGACGGCAAGGTCAAAGCACTGATGCTGGATGATGGCACCGAACTGCCCTGTGATCTGCTGGTGATGGCCGTGGGCATCCGCCCCAATTTGGCCCTCGCGCAGGACGCAGGGCTGGCGGTTGGCAAAGGCATCCATGTGGACGACCAGCTTTGCACATCTGACGCCGACATCTTTGCCGTGGGTGAATGTGTCGAGCATCAGGGCGCGATCTTCGGCCTTGTGGCCCCGCTCTATGATCAGGCCAAGGTGCTGGCGAAAACCCTGCTTGGGGAAGAGGCTGCCTTTGTCCAGAAATCGCTTTCGACCAAACTGAAGGTCACGGGGTGTGATCTCTTCAGTGCCGGCGATTTTGCCGATGGCGAGGGCCGCGAGGACATCGTGTTTCGCGATCCTTCGCGCGGTGTCTACAAGCGGTTGGTGATCGAGAATGACCGCCTGATCGGGGCGGTCATGTATGGCGACACGGCTGACGGCAACTGGTTCTTCGGGCTGATCAAGGACGGCACCGATATCGCGGATATGCGCGATACGCTGATCTTTGGTCCGGCCTATCAGGGGGGCGATCACGCGGACCCGCTCTCAGCCGTTGCAGCATTGCCGCCTGACGCGGAAATCTGCGGCTGCAACGGCATTTGCAAGAGCACCATCACCGATGCCATCGCAGGTGGCGCGACCGACCTCGGCGCGATCCGTGCCACCACCAAAGCGAGCGCCTCATGCGGGACTTGCACTGGTCTGGTCGAGCAGTTGTTGCAGGTCACACTGGGCGACGACTTTGTCATGCCCACCAGCCAGCCGATTTGCGGCTGCTGCGATCTGACGCATGAGGACGTGCGCCGCCTTATCAAGAGCCAGGAGCTCAAAAGCCAAGAGGCGGTCTGGCAGGAACTCGGGTGGAAAACCCGCAACGGCTGTCACGTCTGCCGTCCTGCGATCAACTTCTACCTGCTCGCTGATTGGCCGCTGGAATACAAAGACGATCCGCAAAGCCGTTTCGTCAACGAACGCAAGCACGCCAATATCCAGAAGGACGGCACCTTCAGCGTTGTGCCGCGCATGTGGGGCGGGATCACTAACCCCAAGGAGCTGCGCGCCATCGCCGATGCTGCGGACAAGTACAACGTCCCCACCGTCAAGGTCACCGGCGGCCAGCGCATCGACCTGCTTGGCGTCAAGGGCGAGGATCTGCCTTTCATCTGGGCCGATCTGAACAAGGCGGGGCTGGTCTCTGGCCATGCCTATTCCAAGGGCCTGCGGACAGTCAAAACATGCGTCGGCACCGATCACTGTCGCTTTGGCACACAGGACAGCACAGGCCTTGGCATCAAGCTCGAACAGGTGCTCTGGGGGTCATGGACCCCGCATAAGGTCAAGCTGGCGGTCTCGGGCTGCCCGCGCAACTGCGCGGAGGCGACTTGTAAGGATGTGGGCGTGATCTGCGTGGACAGCGGCTATCAGGTCGGTGTCGCGGGCGCGGCTGGCATGGACGTGAAAGAGACCGAACGTCTGGCCGATGTCGCCACCGAGCAGGAAGCCATTGATCTGACCGTCGCCTTCATCC
>CAXQAV010000060.1:0-8050 GCA_964221795.1 Luminiphilus sp.
AATATGCGAACAGCAACCCTTCGCCTGTTTTCCGCGATTGACTGTTCCATCAAGCAAAGCAGACCTCTATGCAAACTGCAGCGAACGTCCGCTTGCCGCCCAAACTGACAGTGTCAGCTACCGGCCCTTTGCGGACCTTAGAGTGTCTAGCAGCGAAGGTCGGCTTTGAGCCCAAAGCGACGAGTGTTGCGCTTCGTTCGAAATGGCAAATTTGCGTCAAGTGCGGACACTCGTCGCGAAATGGCGTCTTCGGCGCTCGAATGCAGCGACGAGACTACTGCCGTTGTATTGTGATCCTGGCGATCAGCCCATTCGCCCCGGGCTCGAAGGTCAGGTCTCCGCCATGCATATTGGCGATGGTTGAAACGATCGTTAATCCTAACCCGTGGCCGCCAATCATCTTGGTGTTGCTCCCGCGCTTGAACGGGGCCATCAGGTCTTCGATGTCCTGGACGGTGAAATCGCCGCCTTCGTCTTCAACGGTGATGACGGCGTTGTCGGCGTCCCTTTCCAGCCCGATCCTGGCGCGACGTCCGTATTTCAGCGCGTTGTCGATCAGATTGGACAGGGCGCGGCCAAGTGCCACCGGCCGGGCCAGGACGATCACTTTGTCATCTGGCGGCAGCGTGCCCACGCCCCGGCGGGACATGAAGAGCGATTGACCGCCTTCGACGGTTACCTTTTTGGCCGCACACAATTCGACCGGGCTTCCGACATCCTGGTAATCGGCAACAATGGCGTCGATGAGGGAGGTCAGCGAAATGCGCCGTGGTTCTTCGGCGTCGAGTTCGGCTCGGGTATATGTCAGCACGCTTTCGATGATGCCGGCCATGGCGTCGATATCGGCTTCCAGCTTTGCCCGAAGCTCCTCGTCCGGAATCAGCGCTGTGCGCAGTTTCAGGCGCGTAGCCGGGGTTCCCAGATCGTGGCTGACACCGGACAGCACCGCAACCCGCTCGGCCAGCCTGTCGCGCTCGACCGCCAGATAGCTGTTGACCGACGACACGATCTCCCTGAGTTCCTGCAGGCCGTCCGTCTCGTAGGACTCCGGCCCGCCGATGCGATTCCTGTTGCGCAGCATTTGGGCGAACCCCTGGAATTGCGCCGAACTGTTCAGGACCAGCGTCACGAGCATTCCAACAGCAATCAGCGCAAGGCCCGTCGCCGGAAGTCTCAGGTCCCTGGGCGCGGCGGTGCAGTTCCAGACGGATTGCCCCTCAATTCTGACCCAGGGGGCCTGACCCAGTTTGGCGATCAGCACCGGGTCACTGCAATAGGTGGCCAAGAGCATGGTGAGCGCCCCCATGATCTCTGCAGGGGTCTGATCCGAACGGGTGGAGACATCGGCAAGCGGATAGCGCAGATCGGACGAAAGGATCGCAAGCGTCAGGTGTTTGAAAGACCGTTCGCCCGACGGGCCTGTACGAATGGAGAAATTCGTGACAAGCGCGGGTTTGGGAACGCTGGATATGGATTCAAATCGACCATCTGCGGCGAGTGCCTGGGCGGCAGGATCGAGATTTCGGATATCGACTCCTAGGGGCGGTTCGCCACCGGATTGCAGGCTGTCGTAAAGGACGGCTCCGGCAAACTTTGCGCGGTCCAGATAGGCGTCCCATCGGGCGTTTGACCCGAACCAAATGGCCGAGGCGATCAGACCCAGCAAAAACGCCGAGATGACAACCACGACGCCGCCTACCCGCAGACTTCGGAGGTTGGTCATCCGCCATCCTCGGCGACGACGTCGACCGCGAAGACATAGCCGACACCACGCTCGGTGCGCAGCATTTCGGGGGCTTTCGGGTCTCTTTCGATCTTGGCCCGAAGCCGTCCGACAAGAACGTCGATGGCGCGGCCTTCGGCATCCGAGGTGCTTTCGCGTTCGCCGGTCACATCGAGTGCGGTCGCAATCTCTTGCCGTGTCAAAGGGATGCGCGCGTTGGCCAGAAACGCCTGCAAAAGCATCGTTTCCCGGCGCGAGAGCGAAACTTGATAGCCTTCGGGTGACATCACTTCGTCTCGCTTTGAATCGTAAATCCATCCCGAGAAACGGAAAGTCGCCTTCTGGCGTCGGTGTGCTAGGGATGAGGTGCGCCGCGCGCGTGCCAGTACGGCGCGAATACGCGCCAACAGCAAATCGGTATTGAACGGTTTTGCGATATAATCATCCGCGCCGACCGCATAGCCCGCCATTTTGTCGCTGTCGGTGGACAGTGCAGAGACCATAATGATCGGCACCGATTGTTCATCGCGCAGGCGCGCGCAGATTTCGACTCCGCTTTCGTCGCCCAACATGACGTCCAGCAAAATCAGATCGACCCGACCCGCGCCGAAATGCTTGCGAATGTCGCCTTCATTGGCAGCTGGCAGCGCGATGCAACCGTTCTGTTGCAGAAACTGGGTTAGCATCTGCCGCAACTCGGCATCGTCATCGACAACAAGCAGTCGTGGAATCGTCACTCGAATCCTCCCTGGCGCGGCATGGCTTTCGCAAAGAACTTTCGCATGTTCCTATGTAACAGAGTGCAACAGAATCAACGATCACGTAACAGACGGTAACAGATCATGCGATTTTCTGTTCCGGCGCTTTGAATAGCCGGTTTGCGCCAATTGCATGGCTGCAACCCGCCGGTGCAAAACAGAGCCACGAGATCCAAAGGGTCAACAAATGGCCCGTTCTGAATTCCATTTGGGAGGAACCTTGAATGAAGAAATCCGTATTTAGCGCTGTTTCCGCAGCCGCGCTCATCTCGGCCAACGCTGTTGTGGCCGAACCGCAAGCCGAAGTGCTGCATTGGTGGACATCCGGCGGTGAAGCGAAATCCGTCGCTGTTCTACAGCAGGAATTCGCTGACAACGGCGGCACCTGGACTGACATGCCCGTTGCAGGCGGTGGCGGCGACGCAGCCATGAGCGCCCTGCGCGCCCGCGTCCTGTCCGGCAACGCCCCGACAGCCGTTCAGTTGAAAGGCCCTGCCATTCAGGAATGGTACGAAGAGGGTGTTCTGGCCGATATCTCGGCGGTTGCCGATGCCGAGGGGTGGGCCAAGGTTCTTCCCGCGTCCATCGCAGGCCACATGATGTGCGAAGGCACGTGGTGCGCGGCACCAGTCAACGTTCATCGCGTCGACTGGATCTGGGCCAACGCCGACGTTCTGGAAGCCAACGGCATTGCCATGCCCACCACGTGGGACGAGTTCAACGCCGCTGCTGAAAAGCTGCAAGCCGCTGGCATCATCCCACTGGCCCATGGCGGCCAGGCTTGGCAGGACGCGACTGTCTTTGAAGCGGTTGCCCTTGGCATCCTTGGCGCTGATGGTTTCCGCAAGGCGTTTGTCGAACTGGACGAAACGACCCTGACGTCCCCTGAAATGATAGCAGTATTCGACCAGATGCGCACGATGCGCGGATTTGTCGATCCGAACTTCCCCGGCCGCGACTGGAACCTGGCCACGGCGATGGTCATGAACGGCGAAGCCGCTTTCCAGATCATGGGTGACTGGGCCAAAGGTGAATTCCTGGCAGCCGGCAAGACACCGGGCGAAGACTTCCTTTGCGCCTCGGTTCCGGGCGAAGGTTTCCTCTACAACGTTGACAGCTTTGCCATGTTCGACGTGGACGGCGAGGACAATCAGGCCGGTCAGGCTTTGCTCGCAAAACTGATCGTCGGACAAAGCTTCCAGAAAGTGTTCAACCTGAACAAGGGTTCGATCCCGGCGCGCGTTGATGTGGCCTTGGACGAGTTTGACAGCTGCGCCCATCTATCCGCCGAAGACATGGCGGCCAGTTCGGAAGGTGGCTCGCTACTGCCGAGCTATGCCCACGGCATGGCGCTGCGTGGGTCCCAGTCGGGCGCGATCACCGACGTTGTGACTTCGCACTTCAACTCTGACATGTCGTCGGAAGAGGCGGTCAAGCAATTGGCCACGGCAATAGCCAACAGCTTCTGATCCGTCACCAATGGCTGCCTGCACCCACCTCCCTTGGGTGTGGGCAGCAACACACGGAGCATCCCATGACAAAGTGGCTTGAAGATCACCTGCCGAAAGTTGTTCTTGCACCATCCTTCATCGCGGTTCTCATCTTCGTCTACGGCTTCATCGCCTGGACGGCCTGGGTTTCGCTGACACGGTCAAAGTTGCTCCCCAAGTACGAAATCCACGGGTTTATTCAATACGACCGACTGTTCGCCGCGCCCCGCTGGGATGTGGCCATGAACAACCTCTTCATCTTCGGCGCCCTTTTCATCGTGATCTCGATGATCCTGGGGCTGCTTCTGGCGATCCTTCTGGATCAGAATATCCGCACCGAGGGCGCGATCCGCACGATCTATCTGTATCCGATGGCGCTTTCGATGATTGTCACCGGCACCGCCTGGAAATGGATCCTCAACCCAGGCCTTGGCATCGAAGCGACGGTCAAGGGATGGGGGTTCGAGAATTTCACCTTCGACTGGCTGGTGAACCCGGACATGGCGATCTACACGATTGTCATTGCGGCCATCTGGCAAAGCTCGGGCTTCGTGATGGCGCTGTTCCTCGCCGGGCTGCGATCGGTCGATACCGAGATCATTCGTGCCGCACAGGTCGACGGTATCCCGACGTGGCGGGTCTATACGGCGATCATCATCCCGTCGATGGCACCGATCTTCCTTTCGGCCTTCATCGTGCTGTCGCATCTGGCGATCAAGAGCTTTGACCTGGTCATCGCGCTCACAGGCGGCGGCCCCGGCTTCGCCTCGGATCTGCCCGCCACCTACATGTATGCGATGGCGTTCTCGCGCGGCGACATCGGGCAGGCGGCCAGTTCCGCAATGATCATGATGGCGGTCGTCTTTGCGATTGTCGTGCCTTACCTCTATTCCGAACTGAGGGCGAAAAATGACTGATATCGCAATGCACCCCGCCCGCAGCCAAAGCCGTTATGGCAAGATCGCGCTTCGCTGGCTTCTTTACGTCATCCTTGGCCTCTTCGCGCTTTACTACCTGATGCCCTTGTTCGTGATGGTCACGACCTCGCTTAAAAGTCTGGAGGAAATCCGCACAGGCGATCTGATTTCGCTGCCGCGTGAAGTGACCTTTGACGCCTGGGTGACCGCCTGGTCAACCGCCTGCACCGGCATCCAGTGCGAAGGCGTGCGGCCGTACTTCTGGAATTCGGTGCTGATCGCTGTGCCTGCGGTCTTGATTTCGACCCTGATCGGAGCCCTCAACGGCTATGTCGTTGCCCAGTGGCGCTTTCGCGGGTCGAACCTGTTCTTTGCCGCCATGTTGTTCGGGTGCTTCATCCCGTTCCAGGTGGTACTGCTGCCGATGGCGCGGCTTCTGGGGATGATGGGCATTGCTGGCACCATCCCTGGATTGATCTTTGTTCACGTCATCTATGGTCTGGGGTTCACGACGTTGTTCTTCCGGAACTACTACGTGTCGATCCCCTCGGAATTGACCAAAGCCGCCAAGGTCGATGGGGCTGGGTTCTTCCGCATCTTCTGGTCGATCTTCCTGCCCCTCAGCCTGCCTATCATCGTTGTCTCGGTGATCTGGCAGTTCACCCAGATCTGGAACGACTTCCTATTCGGGGTCTCGTTCAGCCAGGCAGGCACTCAGCCGATCACCGTGGCGCTCAACAACATCGTCAACTCGACCACCGGCGTGAAGGAATACAACGTGGATATGGCGACTGCGATCATCGCGGCCATACCCACGCTGCTTGTCTACGTCGTTGCCGGCAAATACTTCATCCGCGGCCTGACCGCCGGGTCAGTGAAAGGATAATCCCATGGCACCCATTCTTGATATCAAAAACCTCTACAAGAACTACGGCCAGGTCGAGATCCTGAAGGATATCAACGTTTCGATCGATCCCGGAGATTTCCTGGTGCTGGTCGGCCCCTCCGGATGCGGCAAGTCCACGCTTTTGAACTGCATTGCAGGGCTTGAGCCGATCTCGGGCGGCACGCTCAGCATTGGCGGGCGCAATATGACGGATGTCAGCCCCAAGGACCGCGACATCGCCATGGTGTTCCAGTCCTACGCGCTTTACCCGACGATGAGCGTCGCCAAGAACATCACCTTCGGCATGAAGGTGCGCGGCGTCGATCCGGCGACGCAGGAGGCAAAGCTGCAAGAGGTCGCCCGGCAATTGCAGATCGAGCAGCTGCTGTCACGCAAACCCGGCCAATTGTCGGGCGGACAGCGCCAGCGGGTCGCCATGGGCCGGGCTCTGGTCCGCGATCCGAAGCTCTTTCTGTTCGACGAACCGCTCAGCAACCTCGACGCCAAACTGCGCGTCGAGATGCGCACCGAGATCAAGGAGTTGCACCAGCGTCTCGATGCCTCGATCGTCTATGTCACCCACGACCAGATCGAGGCGATGACCCTTGCGACCAAGATCGTCGTTATGAAGGGCGGCGTGATCCAGCAGATTGGCAGCCCCGCTGAAATTTACAGACGCCCCGCCAACCTTTTCGTGGCTGATTTCATGGGCAACCCAGCAATGAACCTTATCCCCGCCAAAGCCATGCAGAACGGTGAAGGTACCAAGATCGAGATCGCGCGGAAAGACGGCGCGCCGATCATCCTGACGGACACGAACAACCGCGACCTGCCGGAAGACGTGATCCTGGGCGTCCGCCCGGAAGACATCGCCGAACCTGATTTCCGCGCAAGCCAGGACGCGCAACAGGCCGAATGTATGGTCGACATTGTCGAACCAGCAGGCGCCGACACTTTCGTTGTCATGCAGTTGGGCGGCAAACATGTCACGGCGCGGCTTCATGCCGAAACCTCGGCAAAGCCCGGTCAGATGCAGCAACTGGCTTTTGATCTGGGCAAGGTTTCGTACTTTGCACCCGAGACCGGTCAGCGCCTGAATTAAGTGATGCGGCTGGTCGCGGACATCGGGGGGACCAACACAAGGCTGGCGTTCGTTCCCCCAGGCGCGACTGCGCCCGAAACGGTACGAAGCTTTCGCAACGCTGGTTTTGACTGCTTCGAAGACGTCATCTCGGATTTCCTGTCCGACAACGTGGCGCAGATAGAGGAACTCGTGGTTGCCATGGCGGGGCCGGTGGTTGGCAACACCGGGCGTCTGACAAACCTCGATTGGGTCATCGATGGGGAAGCTCTGTCAGAACAATTTGGCGGCACAGGCGTGCGAGTCGTGAACGATTTGACGGCCCTTGGCCATGCTGCGCTGCAATTGACGGCCGACCAACTTGTACCGGTCGTGGAGACAACGGTTCAAAGATCAATCCAACGCCAAGCGCTTGTGGTTGGGATCGGCACGGGGTTCAATGTTAGCCCGGCTGTCGAAATGGGCGGCCACACGGTGTGTCCGGCGGTCGAAGCTGGTCATACGACGCTATTCGCATCGATCACTGCGGAAATCGACCGATTGAAGCCGGGGCTTGCGAAGCATTTCCCAAGCGTTGAAGCCTTGTTTTCGGGGCGCGGACGGCGGAAGTTCCTGTCGCTGCTCACCGACGAAACCATCGAGAGTGCAACGCCCTATATTGCCAATCAAGGCACGCCGGAGAATGCGTCTTTCGACGCGGCTTTGGACGATTACGCGACCTTTATCGGCATGCTGTTGGCAGAGTTGAAGATCGCATATCTTCCCACAGACGGGATATTCTTGGCTGGTGGCGTCGCTCGAAGTTCTCTGACGAGGGAGCGTTCTGCCCTTTGTGCCAAAGCGGCCATGCGAGAAAACGCGTACGTCCAGGTGTCTCCGCCGATATGGCTGATCTACGACGACGCTGCTGCCCTTACTGGATGCGCCTCCATTGAAGTGGTCACAAACCCACCGTAGGCAGTGGAGTCATTTGGCTGTGCCGAACGTCTGCAATACGCCTGATCGCGGGCATCGCGGAGCTGATCATCAAGGGCGGCTCTGTCCCGCATAGTGGACCTTGGAGTAGGAAGCAGCGAAGGTCCGCTCTCATTCCAAATCGGTGGCGTCAAACGTTTTCTCAGGTTTCACACTGCATTGGAGCGGCATTCACTTCGATCGTGTTAAGATCGGGGTCAAGCAGATAGAGAGATCGGAA
>CAXQAV010000061.1:0-3148 GCA_964221795.1 Luminiphilus sp.
ATCAACGGCAAGATTGACCGTGTCGAGCATGTGGATACGACATTCGCCGATCTCGACTATGCCAAGACGCGCAGTTTCGTTTTTCAGGCCAATACGTTCCACAACGTCAACGAGCCGGTCTCCAATCCTGCCTATCTGCTGCACAGCCAGCAGACCGAGGCAGCGACATGGGTCATGCAGATCCGCAATGCTTTGCCCTTTGACGGATCGGCCTTGCTAGTGGAACAGGTCATGCCGCAGGGGGCTGTCACCGATACGGCGGGTGCGTCCGTCTTTGATCTGCCGTGGTCCGAGGGCGCGCAGGGCACTGATCTGCGGAGCGTCCATCTGCAATGGAGCAAGCCGGTCAAGGGCGCTGTCCGCTACGCAGTACGGATGGATTTGCCGTAAGGACGAGGTCTGATTGGAGTGAAAGTCGGGCGTCGCAAGACGCCCTTTTTTTGTGCAAACCGCCTGTCTATTGTGCTTGGTGCGTGTTGAAGAGTGAATCCTTCCGCACGGATCCGGTTGCCGCTGGTCTCTTGCTCCTGACTCTTGGCAGCGTTTCGGGCGAAGACAGAGCGGAGCAAGACAATCACCCTCGCCGCACCACTTAGCCGCCATGATGCAAGACCGATCCCGCCGCGTGCGCGGGGTGCCTTGCGTCTGCTTGCCAAACGACGCGGTGATGAGACCGTGATCGGCGACCTGCGGCAGGAGGGATCGCTCAAGGCGCTCTTTCCCAAGGTCCGCGGTAATGCGCTGGATGCGGTTTTTCTGAATACGGCAGGCGGGCTGACCGGTGGCGACCGGATGACGATTGCGGCAGAGGTCGCGGCGGATGCGCATCTTGTCATGTCGTCGCAGGCCGCAGAGCGCGGCTATCGCGCCCAGCCGGATGAAGTTGCACAGGTTGATTTGCGTCTGCGCGCGGCTGCGGGCGGGCGGATCGACTGGCTGCCGCAGGAAACCATCCTTTTCGATCAGGCCGCAATTTCCCGCCGGATGCATGTGGAGTTGACCGGCGATGCCACAGCCTTGCTGGTCGAGCCGGTGATCCTTGGCCGTCGCGCCATGGGCGAGACTGTCCGGCAGGTGTTCTTTCAAGATCAGTGGCGGGTCTGGCGTGACGGGTGCCTCGTCTTTGCCGATGCTGTGCGACTGGCGGGTGATGCCGCCGCACTGATGGCTGGCAATGCCATTGGGCAGCGGGCATCGGCGATGGCGACGATCCTGCTGGCTGGTCCTGCGGCGGCAGAACGCGCGGCCCGGATTTCCCTGACCGGGGCGAGCGGCGCGAGCCTGATTGCCGATGATCTGGTCCTTGTCCGCCTGCTGGCCGAGGACGGCTTTGCCCTGCGCGCCCAGATGATCCCCGTGATGACCGCATTGGCCGATGTGCCCGTGCCCCGCGTTTGGAGACTGTGAAGAGATGCAACTGACCCCCCGCGAAAAAGACAAGCTCCTGGTGGCCATGGCCGCCGAGGTCGCCCGCAAGCGCCTCGCCCGTGGTGTGAAGCTGAACTACCCCGAGGCCATTGCGCTGATCACCGACGCCGTGGTCGAGGGTGCGCGGGACGGTCGCTCGGTCGCCGATATGATGGAGGCGGGTGCCAAAGTCATCACCCGCGATCAAGTCATGGATGGCATCGCCGAGATGATCCACGAAGTGCAGGTCGAGGCGACCTTCCCTGACGGCACAAAACTGGTGACGGTCCATGATCCGATCCGTTGAGACAAAGGGAGGGTGCGTGCGATGAAACCGGGTGAGATACTGGTGGCCGATGGGGAACTGACGCTGAACGCGCAGTCGCAGGCGATCACGCTGGAGGTGGCCAACACAGGCGACAGGCCCGTGCAGGTGGGCTCGCATTACCACTTTGCCGAAACCAATGCGGCACTGGATTTTGACCGCGACTCGGCCCGTGGCATGCGGCTGGATATTGCTGCCGGCACGGCTGTCCGGTTCGAGCCGGGCCACCGCCGCGAGGTCAATCTGATCCCGATATCCGGCGCGCGCCGGATTTTCGGGTTCAATGCCAAGGTCATGGGCGATTTATGAGCAAGGTGTCGCGGGAATACGCTGCGCTGCAGAAAAATGCTGCGCTGCCGCATGGCCTGCAGTATGGTTGGGTGAACCGTAAAGCCACCCGAAGGGAAATTTCATGACGCCCGCAATTACTCTGTCCTTGTCCGCCCAAGCGATGCATGCCGCCAGCGCCGTGATCGGCCAGCAGATGCGCCTAACCGATGTCTGGATCGATCAGACCGTCACCGCACGCCGCGCGCTCCTTGCGCCTTATCTGCCGGTAACCGCGCCTGCAAAGAAGGCCGCGCCGGCGAAACCGGAAGCGAAAGCCAAGCCTGTCGCCAAGAAGGCAGCCGTCAAGAAGCCAGCAGTCAAGAAAGCGGCCCCGAAAAAGCCAGTCGCTAAAAAAGCAGCGCCTGCACCTAAAGCTGCGCCAGTAAAAGCCGCACCTGTCGCCAAGGAGCAGCCAGCACCAAGAGCACCTGCGCCAACCGCCGCAACTGCAGCGCCAGCGCCAGCGGTGGAAAAGGTCGCGGCACCCGCGCCAAAGCCGGTACCGGCCAAGGCTAAGAAATCTGCGCCCAAAGCAAAGGCTGCCCCGAAAGCCAAGACGGTACCTGCAAAGGCAGCCGCTCCAAAACCTGCGCCGCTGGCGGCAACCTCTGAGCCAAAGACGGCTGCACCGGCACCTGCTCCGGTCACGCCCGCCCCGACACCCGCCCCTGCCAAAGCAGCAGAGGCCAAACCTGCACCTTCCTCCAATGCCGCACCCGCGCCGCGCAAGAAAGCTGTGACCGTGTCTGACGCGCCTTGGGACGGAAAGGACGCTGCACCCAAGACCTGAACGGAGACATGAATGCCCGCCACGATCTCTCGCGCTGATTATGCCGCAATGTTTGGCCCCACTGTGGGGGATCGTGTCAGGCTCGCCGATACCGAGCTGATCATCGAGGTCGAGCGCGACCTGACTGCCGAACGCGCGGGCGCCGCCGTTGGTGCAGGGTCCGGCAGGAACGCGATGATCTACGGCGAAGAGGTCAAGTTCGGTGGCGGCAAGGTGATCCGCGACGGCATGGGGCAGAGCCAGCGCACACGCGCCGAAGGCGCGGTCGATACTGTCATCACCAATGCGCTGATCGT
>CAXQAV010000062.1:0-4987 GCA_964221795.1 Luminiphilus sp.
AGATCATGGTGTTCTTCAGCTGGTTGTGCAGACGCTTGAGTTCCACGCGCAGGTCAACCCGCAGCTTGGCATCGAGGTTCGAGAGCGGTTCGTCAAAGAGGAACACATCCACATCACGCACCAGCGCGCGGCCAATGGCGACACGCTGACGCTGACCACCGGACAAAGCACCCGGCTTGCGGTCGAGCAGCGCCTCGATCTGCAGGATTTCGGCAGCCCGCGCGACGCGCTTGTCGATCTCCGCTTTCGGCACTTTCGCATTCTTGAGACCGAACGACAGGTTCCCGCGCACCGTCATCTGCGGATAGAGCGCATAGGACTGGAACACCATCCCGATGCCGCGCTCTGAGGGCTCGGCCCAAGTGACGTTATTGCCCTTGATGAAGATCTGCCCGTCGGTGACTTCCAAAAGCCCCGCGATGCAGTTCAGGAGCGTGGACTTGCCGCAGCCGGACGAACCGAGCAGGACAAGGAACTCTCCTTCGTTGATATCCAGATCAAGGTTTTGCAGCACCTTGACCGGGCCGAATTCAAGGTCGAGTTTTTTGATTTCTACAGAATAGGACATGGATCAGCCTTTCACAGCACCAGCAGCGATGCCGCGTACAAAGAGTTTGCCAGAGGCGAAGTAGATGACGAGCGGAACAAGGCCGGTCAGCAGCGTAGCTGCCATGTTGACGTTGTATTCCTTCACGCCCTGCACCGAGTTCACGATGTTATTGAGCTGGACCGTCATCGGATAGGTTTCAGGTTTGGTGTAGATCACCCCGAAGAGGAAGTCGTTCCAGATACCCGTCACCTGAAGAATGATCGCGACCACAAAGATCGGCAGCGACATCGGTAACATGATCTGGAAGTAGATCTGCCAG
The DNA here is from genome assembly GCA_964221795.1 of Luminiphilus sp. Lineage (GTDB taxonomy): Bacteria > Pseudomonadota > Alphaproteobacteria > Rhodobacterales > Rhodobacteraceae > Yoonia. The sequence continues at coordinate 870 of CAXQAV010000062.1, forward strand.
AAACGGGCGCCGTCCACGCGGGCCGCTTTGAACAGTTCTTCTGGCACCGAGGCGAAGTAGTTGCGGAACAGCAGAGTCAGGATCGGCATCCCGAAGACCGTGTGCACCAGCACCAGCCCCCAAAGGTCGCCCATCAGTCCGATTTCTCGCAGCATGATCACGATGGGGTAGAGCATCGTCTGATAGGGGATGAAGGCCCCGATGATCAGGATGGTGAAGAACACTTCGGACCCTTTGAACTTCCACAGGGACAGCGCGTATCCGTTTACCGATGCTACCGCGATCGACAGGACTACGGAAGGGATCAGGATCTGGACCGAGTTCCAGAAGCCTTTTGACAGACCCGTGCAGTCGAGACCGGTACAGGCCTCGGCCCAGGCCTTGACCCATGGCTGGAAGGTCACTTCCAGCGGCGGACCAAAGACGTTGCCAAGGCGGATTTCGGGCATCCCCTTCAGCGAGGTCACGATCATCACATAGAGCGGCAGCAGGTAGTACATGCTGACCACGATCAACGTGCCATAGAGGAAGATGTTGTTACGGCTGAACCGCTTTTTCGGTTTCGGCCCCTTGGGGCCTGTCATGGCGGCACCTGCGTGCATTGATGTATCAGCCACGTTTCTTGCCTCCGAATTCAAGGTATGCCCAAGGGATCAGGATCACGACGACCGAGCAGAGCATCATCGTCGAGGCCGCAAAGCCCTGACCGAGGTTCTGTGCGCGGAACATGTATTCGATCACGTATTTGGCGGGCACTTCGGACGCGAGGCCCGGACCGCCACCCGTTTGCGCCACGACAAGGTCGTAGAGCTTGATGATGCCCGATGCGATCAGCACCAGCGAGGTAATGAATACCGGACGCATCATCGGGATGATGACCACCACATAGGTCTTGATCGTGCCGATCCCGTCGACTTTGGCCGCTTTCCAGATGTCTTCGTCGATCCCGCGCAGACCGGCGAGCATGATGCACATGATCAGACCGCTGCCCTGCCAGATACCGGCGATCAGCAGACCGAACATGACGATATCGGGGTTGTTCAGCGGGTCAAATGCAAAGCTTTCCCAGCCCCAGTTGCGCACGACGTTCTGAATGCCGAAATCTGGGTTCAGGATCCACTGCCACGCCAGACCCGTCACAACGAAGGAGAGCGCGAAAGGATAGAGGAAGATCGTGCGGAAGGCGCTTTCGAACCGGATCTTGCGGTCCAGACAGGCCGCCAGACAAAACCCGATAAACAGCGTCAGGATCATCGAACACGCCCCGTAAACCGCGAGGTTCTTGATCGAGATGATCCAGCGGTCCGTGCTCCAGAGCCGTTCATACTGGTCAAGACCGATGAAGTTCTCGCGCGGGAGCATCCGCGAATTGGTGAAGGAGTAGATGACGGTCCACGCAGTCCCGCCAACGAAGACACAAAGCGCCGTCAGGATCATCGGGATCGAGGCAATCTTTGCTGAGAGGTTCTTGAATAAACGGGATGGGCGCTTGGCACCACTGGCGGCTGACATAGCCACCTGATCGTCGACCACTGACATGGCGGTCCCCTTTTTTGGCTACAGAAATCCGATCTTGCGCCGGACTTTTCGTCAAAGGTCCAAATGGCCCGCTACGCATGATGCGTAACGGACCATCTGGGAGGTATGCTTAGTCAGCGTTTGCGATGATCTCGGCGTATTTCGCCTGAGCTTCTGCTGCTGGCATATCGCCGGACCAGAACTGAGCCATCAGGTCTTCGATCTGGGTTTGCGTGTCAGCGGAGAGCGACTGATCGCCGGATGGCAGGATGCCGCCTTCGGCCAGAATGCCCAGACCCTTCTGCATGCAGCCGTTTGCGGTCGACATGTCGATGTCGCCACGTACTGGCAGCGAACCTTTTGCAAGGTTGAAGGAAACCTGAACTTCTGGAGAGATCAGAAGCGCTGCCAGTTCTTTCTGGGCGGCTGTGATCTCTGGATCGTCGTTCAGCGGGAAGTAGAAGGCGTCACCACCGGTGTCGAGGATCTCGTTCAGACCCAGACCTGGCAGACAGGAGTAGTCCTGACCTTCCACAGCACCGGCAACCGAGAATTCACCCTGCGCCCAGTAACCCATCAGCTGTGCGCCAGCCTGACCGGTGATCACGAGGTTGGTGGCTTGGTTCCAGTCCTGGACGTTGCTGTCACGTGCCAGTTCGCGGGCGTCAGCAGCAGCCTGGAAAACGGCGGCATAGCTTGGACCAGCGGCCACTTCGGCGTTCTTGTTGACGGTCACTTCACGCCAGTCATCCAGACCGGCAACAGCGATCGTGATCGCGCCGAAAGCAAGGTTCTGCTGCCAGCCCTGCTGACCCATTGCGAGTGGGATCAGGCCTGCTGCCTGCAGTGCAGGAGCGGAGGCAACAAATTCGTTCCAGTCGGTCGGCACAGGCTGACCGGCCTTTTCGTAGGCGTCATGGCTCAGCCACAGCCACTGTGCGGAGTGGATGTTCACAGGCACGCAGTAGATACGGCCATCCAGCGTACAGCTGTCCAGCAGAGAGGACGGGTTGACGATGTCCTTCCAGCCACCGGCTTCGGCAACATCGGTCAGGTCCAGCATCAGGCCGGCTTCGATCAGTTCTTCTGCCTGACGGCCGTGGTTCAGCTGGGTTGCTGCCATCGGGTCGCCGCCCAGAATACGGGAAATGATGATCGGACGGGCTGTGCCGCCGGAACCGGCAATCGCGCCGTCGATCCATGTGTTGCCGGTCGCATTCCATGCTTCTGCGAACTTTGCAACGGCAGCAGCTTCACCGCCGGAAGTCCACCAGTGGGTGACTTCAAGTTCGACGGCAGATGCTGCGGATGCGCTGACGATCGCCGTTGCCGCCATCAGTTTTTTTGACAGTTTCACGATTTTTCCTCCCTGGTTCTAAATCGTTGTAGAAGAGCCTATAACGATTTAGATTGACCGGGCAAGAATTTTCTCGCAGACTATTCAAAATCACGACGGCACCGCTTAACGCATTGTTGTTAGGATATTTTTGTCGGGGATCGCCTAAAAATCAGGCGAAATTTCTTGGTCCGAAGGCACTGCGGAAAGGGTGTAAGACGACATGACCAAAGCAAAGCCAACTTCCGCAACGTCGCCGGTTTCGTTAGCGCTAGCAGAAAAACCCACACTGAAGACGATTTCGCGAATCAGTGGGCTTGCGGTTCCCACAGTTTCGCGCGCTCTGAACGATGCGCCCGATATCGGTGCCGACACGAAAAAGCTGATCCGAAAGATTGCCGACGAGATCGGCTACGTTCCAAACCGCGCGGGCGTGCGCCTGCGCACGGGCCGTACCAACGTCATCAGTCTGGTAATGTCGACGGAGCTTGATCTGATGAGTCACACGGCACGACTGATCTCGTCGGTCGCGGGTGGGCTGCGTGATACGCCCTACCACCTGATCGTGACGCCCTTCTTTCCCGATCAGGACCCGATGGTCCCCGTCAAATATATCGTCGAAACCGGCTCAGCCGACGCCATTATCATGAACCAGATCAAGCCCGAGGATCCGCGCGTCGACTATCTGCTCGAGCGCAACTTCCCTTTTGCGACACACGGGCGGACCACCCATGCCGAACGCCACCCCTATTATGACTACGACAACGAGGCTTTCGGTCGGCTGGCCGCCGAGAATCTTGTTGCGCGTGGCCGCCGCCACCTGCTGCTCGTGGCTCCTCCGCGTGAACACGCCTATGCGCAGCATATGATCGCCGGGGCCTCGGCAGTGGCGAAAGCGCGGGGCGCACGGCTCGATGTTACCGACATTGTAACCAGCGACAGCGCCCGCGCGCAGGTGGTCGACTATATCTACGAGACACTGGGCAAAGACCCGACGATCGACGGAATCATTGTAGCTTCCACCTCTTCGGCGATGGCGGCGGTCTCCGCGATCGAGCAGCGCCACTATGTGGTCGGACAGCATATCGATCTTTTTGCAAAAGAGGCTGTCCCCTTCCTGAAGCTCTTCCGCGCCGACATCGCCGAAGAGGTGGAAGCTACAATGATTCCGTCGATCGTCGGGTCTTTGCCCAGTGTCTCGTAGATATAGTCGACCACCTGCGCGCTGGCGCTGTCGCTGGTTACAATGTCGGTAACATCGAGC
>CAXQAV010000063.1:0-4163 GCA_964221795.1 Luminiphilus sp.
CATGAGGGCTCTGCCCTCGCCGCTGCGCGGCTCACCCGAGGTATTTGGGAACATGAGAAGTGGTGGACGTGGCTGAGTTTGTGCGCATTCACGAGGTGGGCCCCCGTGACGGGTTGCAGAACGAGCCGCGTGTGATCCCACTGGCCGAGAAGCTGGCGCTGATTGAAATTCTGGCGCGGTCGGGGCTGCGCGAGATCGAGGTGGGGAGTTTCGTCCACCCCAAAAGGGTTCCGCAGATGGCGGACATTGATGCGCTTTTGCAGGCACTGCCCAAGGCCGATGTGCGCTATGCTGTGTTGGTGCCGAACATGCGAGGGTGGGACCGGTTTGCGGCGGCCCGACAGGACGGTGTGGTCTATTCGGTCGCGGTCTTCATTTCGGCCTCGGAAGGGTTCTCGCAGAGCAATCTGGGTTGCTCGATAGACCAGTCGATTGAGCTGCTCCGCCCTGTGGCCGAGGCCGCGCGGGAGGCGGGTGTGCATTTGCGCGGCTATGTTTCTTGCGTGACCGACTGTCCCTTTGACGGGCAAGTCTCGCCCGATCAGGTGGCGGATGTTGTTGGACGCTTGCGCGCGGTCGCGCCGATGCCGGTGTCCTTGGGCGACACAATCGGAAAGGGCACGCCTGAGCGCGTGGGCCGCATGATCGAGGCGGTGTCGGAGGTCGTGCCGGTCTCGGACCTCGCGGGGCATTTCCACGATACCGGCGGGCGGGCCCTGCCGAATATCGAGGTATCCCTTGATCTGGATCTGCGGGCCTTTGATGCGGCGGTCGGAGGCTTGGGGGGATGCCCCTATGCACCGGGCGCGCCGGGTAATGTGGCGACCGAGGCGGTGCTGGACCTGCTGGCGCGGCGGGGGTTCGAGACCGGTGTCGATGCGGAGGTGATTGCGAAGGCGGCAGCAATGGCGAGGGCGATGCGATGATTGATCTGACAGTGGACGGGCGTGGTGTGGCGACCCTGACGATGGATCGCCCCGACAGGCACAATGCCTTGTCGCAGGCGCTGATAGATGCCCTGACCGCCGCTGCTGCAGAGATCGCGGCGCGCGCCGATATCCGCGTGGTCGTGCTGACGGGGGCGGGGGCTTCGTTTTGCGCCGGTGGCGATCTGGCGTGGATGCAGGAGCAGATGCGCGGGGATGATGACACACGGCGGAAGGCTGCGACGTCGCTTGCGCGGATGCTGGGGGCGCTCAATACGCTGCCGCAGCCAGTGATTGGCAAGGTCAACGGCAATGCGCTGGGTGGTGGTGTGGGGATGACCTGTGTCTGTGACCTCGCCATTGCAGCCGATCACGCGAAGTTTGGCCTGACCGAGGTAAAGCTGGGCCTGATCCCCGCCACCATCGGACCCTACGTTCTGGCGCGTATGGGCGAGGCCAAGGCGCGGCAGGTCTTCATGTCGGGCCGTGTTTTCGGCGCGGAGGAAGCCGTCCGCTTGGGGATTATTGCGCGGGCCGTGGCTGCCGATGGGCTGGATGCCGCGATCGAGGCCGAGATCGCGCCCTATCTTGCTGCCGCCCCCGGTGCGGTCGCGGCGGCCAAGCGGTTTGCGCGTTCGCTCGGGCCGGTGATCGACGAGTCGACTGTCGCGCGCTCGATTGAAGCGCTGATTGCGCAATGGCGCTCCGACGAGGCGAATGAAGGCATTTCTGCCTTTTTTGACCGGCGCAAACCCCGCTGGAGTGTCGAATAGGGCGCGAATTGCCCGATTCCGGTCCAAATTATGAACACTTTTGCAAGCATCCTCGGGGCAAGAGGAGACCGAGATGCTTTTCCAGTGGCCCACAATAGACCAGATTATCTACCGCGTGATGCGCTTGCGCCGTGTGATTGCTGTCGCAGTTGCTCTTGCGATGGTTCTGGTCTTTTCGGTGTCGTTGCTGTTCCCGATGCTGCTGCCTGCACAGCAGGCAAGCCTGATGATGCTGGGTGTCGCAGCGCTTCTTGTCGGGCATGTGGTCCTGATTCCGAATGTCACGCTGGAGACAGTGGCGCTGGCGCTTGTGTCACCGGTTCTTTTGCTGATCGTGCCGCTGGCGCAGGGCCTGTCGCATTGGGCGCCTGATGCCCAGCCGTCGGGGGCATTGCTCCTGCTGATTGCCTTTGCGATTGCCATTGCGGACCTTCTTGTCGTCATCTTCCAGATCCTTCTGGGAGGCCTTGTCTATGGCGGGCCGACGCTGCGCCGCGTCATGCATCTGCGTCAGGAGCTGCCCTGCAGCCCAGAGACCGCCTTCCAGCAACTGGCGCTGCGCCCGCAGAGTCGTCGTGGCCGTGTCCTGACCGGACCTGCGGACGAGAACGGCTTTTTTGATGTGGCCGTCGCGACCGCCGGCCCAGACTGCCTACCCGATGCGGTCAAGGCCGATGCCAAAGTACTGGAAAGCAGCGCCGAGCGTCACGACATCATGATCCTGTCCCGCACAGGTGCGGTGACTGTGACTTCGCTGGGCTTTGCGCCGACCGCGCAGGGCTGTGTCGTGGATGTCCGCGACATGCCGGGTGATTTCACATTGGGGATGTATGCTCTTTTCTGGCTGACCGACCAGCAGACCGACACGCTGACCGAGATGACGGACGGGCTGTTCGGCCGTGCGCCGCGAGCCAACGGCCTTGCGCATCAGGGCTCACTTGTGGCTGCTGCCGGTGCTGTGTTCTCGCCACGCGCGCCGATTGCCGATTAGGCACTGCTGCCGCGATCCTGTGCTGTCCCATTCAGCGGGCACCGAATTTCCTGAAAATTGAGCTTCTGTGAGCGCCCGCTTGGTTGACCCTCTGCGGTGGCAGAGGTATGCAGCCCATAGCCAACAGTTGGTGTGCCAACGCGTACACCGAGCCGAAAGGAACACCCCTTGCAGGAAATGCTGTCTGAATACCTGCCGATCTTGATCTTTCTGGGGCTGGCGATCGCGCTGGGCCTGACCCTGATCCTCGCTGCGGCGGTCATCGCCGTCCGCAATCCCGACCCCGAAAAAGTCTCTGCCTACGAATGCGGGTTCAACGCTTTCGACGATGCGCGGATGAAGTTCGACGTGCGGTTCTACCTTGTGTCGATCCTTTTCATCATCTTCGACCTTGAGGTGGCTTTCCTCTTCCCCTGGGCGGTGGCGTTCCAGGATGTGAGCATGGTCGGTTTCTGGTCGATGATGGTTTTCCTCGGCGTACTGACTATCGGCTTTGCCTATGAATGGAAGAAAGGAGCGCTGGAATGGGAGTGATGACAGGCACATCCGTGGGCGCTGACAAGGAACACGGCGCGCAGCTGATCAATTCAGAACTGCAGGACAAGGGTTTCCTTGTCACAAGCACCGCCGACATCATCAACTGGGCTCGGACAGGTACGCTGCACTGGATGACATTCGGTCTGGCCTGCTGTGCGGTCGAGATGATGCATACCTCGATGCCACGTTATGACCTCGAGCGTTTTGGGACCGCGCCGCGCTCATCCCCGCGCCAGTCCGACCTGATGATCGTGGCCGGCACGCTGACCAACAAGATGGCCCCTGCACTGCGCAAGGTCTACGACCAGATGCCAGAGCCACGTTATGTGATCTCGATGGGCTCCTGCGCGAATGGCGGTGGCTATTACCACTACAGCTATTCAGTTGTGCGTGGCTGTGACCGGATCGTGCCTGTGGACGTCTATGTCCCCGGCTGCCCGCCAACGGCAGAAGCACTGCTCTACGGCATCCTGCAACTCCAGCGCAAAATGCGCCGGACCGGAACGATCGTGCGCTAGGCGCCAGAGGATTTTGTTATGACTGAAGCCCTGCAACAACTCGGCGCCCATCTGGAGCTGAAGCGGACCGACTGCGTGCTGTCATGGGAAGTGGCCAATGACGAGCTGACTGTCACGGTTGCCCCGTCCTCTCTGGTCACCTTCGTCGAGTTTCTCAAGAACGACGGGGCGTGCAAGTTCTCGTCGCTGGTGGACATCACCGCGGTGGACTATCCGAGTCGCGCCAAGCGGTTCGACGTCGTCTATCACTTCCTGTCGATGTACCAAAACCAGCGTATCCGCCTGCGTTGCGCCGTGCGTGAGGGCGACATGATCGCCTCGATCACCGAGGTGCACCCGTCGGCCAACTGGTTTGAACGCGAAGTGTTCGACATGTTCGGCATCATGTTCACCGGCCACCCCGACATGCGCCGTCTGC
>CAXQAV010000064.1:0-4114 GCA_964221795.1 Luminiphilus sp.
CGCGCACGTTGCCCACAAAGGCAGAGGCGGCGCGGAACAGATCGTGGGCGATCCCGGTCTTGGAAATGACGTTGCCCATCCGGATGAACATAGGCACCACAGCAAGGTCATAGGACAGTACCGCGTCTGAGATCGTCAGCGGCACCAGCTGCAGCGCAATGTGCCAATTGATTGCCAACCCGATACCAACGACTGAAACAGCGATAAGAGAAAAGGCTAGCGGGATCCTGAGGAAGGCCAGCAGGATGGCCGCAGCCATGGACAGAGAACCGGCAATCACAGAACTTCTTCCTTTTGTGTATTTTTAGCGTCGGCCAAAGTACTGTCGAAGACGACGGCAAGTGAGGCCAATGCAGACAGTGCGCAGCTTAGGGCAATGAAGAAGTAAAGCGGTGCGCGCGGTATCCGAAGCGCTTGGCTGACTTCAGATATTTGCATTGCATTGAGGCCGTGTTTTATGAACAGCCAGGCCATCACGCCGAGCACGCTTGCGACCAGGAGCCCGATTAGAGTACGCCACCATGCCAACTCAGGGCGGTCCAACAGTTTGTCCAGAAGGTCGATTGTAAGGTGCGCCCCTGCAGCTGTCACCAATGGAAGACCGGCGAAGACAACCAGTGCCATCAGATGCTCGGTAATGTCATGTGCCCCGTAAACAGGTTCACCGAACAGTCGTCGGCCAATCACATCAACGAAAGTGAGAGCCACCATGGCGAGCAGAAACAGGGCCATTGCCATTTCTACCGCGCGGCGAATTTTCAGAGATAGAGTACGCATATTACGGCCTCCTTTAGTAGAGAGGGGACGGTGGAACCGTCCCCGGGTGGTTTGCCGAAGAGCGTTATTCTGTGGCCAGTTCGGTGTAGGTCTCTTTGTAGAAAGAGAGCATAGCTGCCGGGTCTTCTACGCCGGATGCCTTTGCCTTTTCGGTCCACTCCCATACCATCACTTCATAGATACTGTTCACCGCAGCAATCAGCTCGGGCGAGGCTTCAGCAATCTCGTGACCTAGAGCGGCCAGCTTTTCCCTGGCGGCTGGGTTCTGCTGATCGAAGTTCTTGCCCCAAGCTGCTGACAAGGTTTCACCGGTGATTGTTTCGATCGCAGCTCTGTCGGCGTCGCTGAGCCGGTCCCATTTGGCGCCATTCATGATGACGAAGAAGGTCGCGTCGTAAAAGCCATCGGGAAAGACGGTATGATATTTGAGGCTGTTTTCGAGGCGGAAGTTGATCACAGATTCCATCGTGTGCAGCGACCCGTCGATGACACCGCTTTCCAGCATTTCATACGCTTTGGTGGCGGGTGCTGCGACCGGAACCGCTCCCAGTTCGCTTAGCAGTTCTTCCTGGATCGGGCCTCCCATACGGAATTTCTGACCGGCCACTTCAACCGGCGTGGTAACTGCTGAGCTTCCGTGGTGCAGCTGGCCGCCGCCGAACATGCCCACTGCCAGCATTTTCACACCGTCGAAGGCAGGGTTGCCGGCCAGGTATTTCTCGTAAGTTTGCCAAAGCGCGCGGCTTTGTGCCTCTGCATCGGTGCCGGCGTTGGGAAATTCTGCGAACCACAGCGGGACGAAGCGCTCTGGCTCGTAAGTGAAATTGCCCCAAGTGATGTCGGCGACACCATTGCGGGCCAGTTCCCAGTGCTGCGGCGGGCTAGCCAGCGGCGCGGGTAGGATGGTCACGGTGACACGGCCTTCCGTGACCTCGGCGACCTTTTCGGTAAAGGGCACGAGAAAGTCGGTATGCACAAAATGCGTTGGCGGAACCCAGGATGACAGCGTCAGTGTCTCCGCGTCGGCGGATTGGGTGGTGGCGCTCAGGACTGCGGTTGCGGCGATGGCAGCTACAAGCAAATTTCTAGCTGGGTTGATCATTTGTTTCCTCCCTTGGAAAATAATCGTGTCTCTTCATGTGTGCGGATTTGGTCTGGGTCAGCTGCTGGTCCGTGATCTGGCCAAATCAGCAAATATCGCAGCGCCTAGGGGTATGATTTCCGGGTCAAAAACGAACTCTGGGTGATGCGGCGCCCGTCCATTCTGGCCGATGAAAAAGTAGCTGCCCGGCACTTGGTTCAGAAACTCGGAAAAGTCCTCGGAGGCCATCAGGCTGCGCGCGCCTAGGACGACCTTCTCCGCACCGGCGACTCGTCTGGCAGAAGCCGCCACTGCGGCGGCCGCGTCGTCATTGTTTCGAGTTACAGGAGCAATTTCGGTGACCTGCAGATCTACCTCCACGCCGTAAAGGCTCTCGGTAGCAGCGGCGGCTTCCTTTAGCAGTGTCGCAAGCCTGTCCCGCACATCCTGTGCGTTGCTGCGCATTGTACCTTCAACCCAGACTTCGGCAGGCAGCACATTGCGAACCGTGCCCCCGCTAAGGACGCCAAAGGAAATCACACCGGCTTCCCGCGCATCGATGATCCGGGTCGAGGTTTGCTGTACCATGCCAATAAAAGCTGCGGCCGCCGCGATAGCGTCCTCGCCGGTATGTGGCATTGATCCGTGGGCGCCATTGGCGCGAATGGTGACGTCGATGTTGTCTGCTGACGCCATTGCTGCAGCAGAGGGGATGCCAACATGGCCGGCAGCCAGGCCGGGCAGGTTGTGCAGAGCGTAAATCTCGTCACAGGGGAAGCGTTCGAATAGGCCGTCGGCCAGCATCGCGCGGGCGCCGGTCAGCAGTTCCTCGGCTGGCTGGAAGATGAAATGCACGGTGCCGCCGAAATCTGGGTTGTGTGCCAGATAGGCTGCCGCAGTCAGCGCAGTGACGGTGTGACCGTCATGGCCGCAGCCGTGGAACCGCCCCTTTACCTTGGAACGGTAAGGCACATCGGCTTCCTCTGCCATTGGCAGCGCATCCAGCTCGGCACGGAAGCCGATGCGGCGGCCTGGCGCTGCAGCACTTGCGCCTGCGCCGTGAAGGGTTCCGACGACACCAGTCCCCCCAAGCCCGGTGGCAACTTCATAACCGAATTCCGCTAGCCGACTGGCGACGAAGGCAGCGGTTCTGGTTTCTCTAAAACCGGTCTCGGGGTGGCTGTGGAGATGGTGCAGCCAGCTCTCGGAAGTGGGCTTCTGGATGCTGTACCACTCTGAAAACATGCGTCGGATCCCCTTTATATCTCATGATGAGATGGTTGTTGTTTGAGATTAAATCTGCAAACTGATTGGAGCATAAGAATATTGCTCTTTAAAATCAGGGTATCGACCGATACCTTTTTTGTACCGCCGCACAGAAATTATGTAGTTGGATGGAAATGAAAAAAGTCTTCAAAAACGAAAGGTTGACCTACCGGCTCGAGCTCGTGGCGCAGGAAGCGATCCGTGCAAACGACGAGATATTCTTGCGCGAAACGGGTCTGCGCATCCGGGAGTTGCGGGTCTTGAGGTTGATCGACGACACGCCCGGCACTACGTTTGCGGAGATCGCCAAGGCCACGGGGCTGGAGCGCAGCCTGACATCCAGGATTATACGAACCCTTTTGGGCAACGGTCTGATTGAAAGGGAGAATTCAATCGAAGACGCGCGGGTGTTTCTGCTGAGAACAACTGCAAGAGGGCAAAACATACGCCGCATCGCCCGTCAGTTATCTGACCGTTTGGAGACCATACTGACCCACCCGTTATCGGAACAGGAGCTTGCAACGCTTGACGGAATTCTTGAGCGGCTCGGCAATTGGATATCCTCGGAACGATACCGGGCCGCTCTGGCTATTGATTAGGCAGCCTGTCCTCGCGTTCCTTCCTAAAGAATCCTTCAGTAAACGTTGCTGCTCGATCCAACCGGCCTTGCGGCAACGTAGCGCCTGCTGCGACCTGTGCGGCAAGTCCATCTCGCGGCAGGCGGAGACTAACAGCCTAAACGGCCATTTTCCTAGGGTCAGGATGCATTGATTTCCGCCGCACTGCTTGATTCATGGCTCGGAAAATGGAGCTGTGACATGAGCGATCTTTTCTGGCTGACCGACGAGCAGATGGCCAAGCTCACCCCTTTTTTCCCGAAGTCGCATGGCAAGCCTCGGGTTGATGACAAGCGGGTGCTGAGCGGAATTATCTTCATAAATCGCAATGGTTTGCGATGGCGTGACGCTCCTGCCACCTATGGTCCCTACA
>CAXQAV010000065.1:0-7630 GCA_964221795.1 Luminiphilus sp.
GATCGAACTGCTCGCCCAGCCGCGTGTCTTGGGCCATGTGTTCAATCCGGTGTCATTCTGGCTTTGCTACGACAAGGACAACACGCTACGCACGGTCATTGCCGAAGTGACAAACACCTTTGGCGACCGCCATTCCTACCTTTGCCGCCACGAGGATGGACGGGCGATTACCAAGGACGAGACGATCTCGGCGCAAAAGCTGATGCATGTCTCCCCGTTCCAACCCATCGAGGGCGGCTATACCTTCCGGTTTGACATCCAGCCCGACAGCATCGGGATCTGGATCGACTATAGCCGCGGCAATGGAGGGTTGATTGCCACACTGACCGGCCCAAGTAAGCCCATCTCTAATGGCGCGATCATTCGCGCCGCCCTGCGCCGCCCCTTCGGTTCCCGCCGTGTGCTGGCGCTGATCCATTGGCAGGCGCTGAAGCTCTGGTTCAAAGGGGCCACCTTTCGATCGCAACCGGCTCCGCCGAGACAAGAGGTCAGCAGGTGAGTGCGCTCACCGAGCGGTTGCCAGCATATTCCATCTTTGCGGCAGTGCTGGCCGGTGCGGGACTGCCGATCTACATCTACGCGCCGAAATACTATGCCGATACTTTCGGGGTCAGCCTGACGGCGCTGGGCACGCTGCTCTTTGCGCTGCGGCTTTTCGATATGATCCAGGACCCCGTTCTGGGCTGGATCAGCGAGCGGTTGGTCGGGCGCAAGAAGATTGCCATCACTTTCGGCGCGGCGATCATGGCATTGTCGATGATCGGACTATTCGCCATTGCGCCGCCCATTGATCCGCTCTGGTGGTTCGGGATCACGGTCACGGGGCTCTTCACCGCCTTCAGCTTTCTGACGATCAATTTCTACGCCCAAGGTGTGAGCAAAGCAGGCGATGACCCGCGCGGGCATGTTCGGCTGGCCGCTTGGCGGGAAAGCGGGGCCTTGCTGGGCGTCTGTGTCGCTGCTGTCATTCCGACGGTCCTCATTGGTGTCGTCGCCGACCCTTTCGCCGCCTTCGCCTTCGGCTTTGCTGCCCTGACTGCCATCGCTACCTTTTTCATGTGGCCTGAATGGAAAGGCCGCGTGGATCAGGAACCCGCACCAATCCGCACGATTGTCAGCGATCCGACAGCACGCAAACTGCTCATCCTCGCTCTGGTCAACGCAACGCCACTGGCGGTGTCGTCAACGCTTTTCCTTTTCTATGTGGAAAGCAAACTCGGTGCGCCAGGGTGGGAGGGCGGACTGCTAGTGCTGTTCTTCCTTGCGGCTGCGATCTCCTCACCGGTCTGGTCAGCGCTCGCACGGCGCTATCATCCCAAGTCTATTCTGATCGCCGCAATGTGCCTCGCGGTCGCCTCCTTTGGCTATACGCTGACTTTATCGCCCGGAGATGTGATCCCCTTTGCGGTTATCTGCGTATTAAGTGGTGCAACGATCGGCGCAGACCTGACTTTGCTGCCTGCCATGTTCGCCAAGCGCATGGCGGTGATTTCGCCTAATGGCGGGCAGGGTTTTGGTCTGTGGAACTTGGTCAACAAGCTCACGCTGGCCTTTGCAGCGGTGGTTCTGCTGCCGCTTTTGGAACGGTCCGGCTTTGTGGCAGGCGCGACAGACCTGCCGACCCAGGCCATCACGATGCTGACGGTGCTCTATGCACTGGTGCCGTCGCTTTTGAAATTGCTGGCAATCGGGCTTCTGGTTGTCACAAAGATCGAGGACTGAACGATGTCGTTTCTGACCTACATCCTGATTGGCGCGGCCCTGATGCTCGTCGCCCTGATGCTGAAAGAACGCTACGTGTCCTTCTGGGCGCAGAAGTCTGATGACTATGCAGACGGACCGATCTTTGACATCCGCGAACGCTTCAACGGCCCTATCGTCTGTGAGGGCGTGATCTACGGTCCGACCGGCAAGGTGTCGTCCCGTTTCGTGGCTGATTTCGAGGCCAGCTGGAACGGCAACGTCGGCACGATGACCGAGAAATTCTACTATGACAGCGGTGCGGTGCAGGATCGCGTCTGGACCCTGACCCTTGGCAATGACGGACGCATCAAGGCCGAAGCCCCTGATCTGGTGGGCGCCGGTTCGGGCCAGCAGAAGGGATCTGCCGTGCTGCTCAACTACCGTATCAAACTGACCGAAGAGGCCGGCGGCCATGCGCTGGACGTGACCGACTGGATGTATCTGATGTCCAACGGATCGATCATGAACCGCAGCCAGTTCCGCAAATTCGGGATCAAAGTGGCCGAGCTGGTCGCAACCATGCGCCCCAAAGATCAGGCCTACGCAGGAGAATAACGTGAGAGACTGGCAAGGAAAACGCTACTGGCTTGTTGGCGCAAGCGAGGGGCTCGGGCGCGAGGTTGCCTTTGCGATGTCCCGTGTGGGGGCCGAGGTGATTGTCTCTGCCCGTTCCGAGGACCGCCTGAAAGAACTGGTCGCAGAACTGCCCGGCAAGGCCACTTATATCACCGTTGATGTGGCTGACCGCGCGGCCGTCGAAGCCGCTGCCAAGCAGGCGGGAGAGATCGACGGCGTCGTCTATCTGGCAGGTGTCTACTGGCCGATGAAGGCGCAGGAATGGGATAACGAAAAGGCCGATATGATGGGCGAGGTGAACTTCCTCGGCGCGTCCCGCGTTGTTGGCTCAGTCATCAAGGACATGGTCGCCAAGAACCGCGGGCATATCGTGCTGGTGGGGTCGCTTTCAGGGTTCCGCGGGCTGCCGGGGGCCATCGGCTATTGCTCGTCCAAAGCCGGGATGATGTCACTGGCAGAATCCATGCAGGCTGACCTGCGCACAACTCCTATTGACGTGCAGCTGATCAACCCCGGTTTCATCAAGACCCGCCTGACCGACAAGAACGACTTCAACATGCCGTTCATCATGTCCCCCGAAGACGCGGCGAAAGAAGTCTTCGACCACATGAACACCGACAATTTCAAAAAGAGCTTCCCCATGGTGTTCTCGTGGGTGTTCCGCCTGTCGCAGTTCATGCCCGACTGGATGTATTACCGGTTGTTCGGTGCGAAATAGCTTGCGCTAGATCAAAGCACGCAACCCATTTCTCCTGCCTAGTGACAGGCAGGAGGATGCACCAATGCTACCAATCTCTGCCGACAAGATCGCTGAAGTGATCATCCTTGCGCGTGAACTCGACCGCGCGCGGGGCGAATTCTACGGGTTTGTGGATCAACTGACCGAGGACGAACAATACGGCCTTGTGGCAGTCTTCTGGATCGGGCGCGGCAGTTTCGACCCCGAGGATTTAGCTGAAGCCCTCCGCACCGCCGAGACCGAGGCGACCACCTCAACAGCGGAGTATCTTCTGGGTTCGCCGCATCTGGCCGACCATCTGGAAGCGGGGCTTGAGGCGCTGGGCGTCGATTCTTCAGTCGAGGAAGACGCGCTTTACCGTCCTGCTTAGTCCCAGTTGACCAGCGGGCCGATCGGGATGATGCCCAGCGGGTTCTGCTTTTCACTCGCACTGAAATAGCCGCGTTTGTAGATGTCAAAGCGCGCGGTCCCGGCCACGCGCGGCAAGTGGTAGATGCGTTTGGCGTAAGGCCAAAGGTGGGCGTAATCCGACAGCTATTTCAGATTGCAGCGGAAGGCATAGTGGTAGGCCACGTCGAACCGCGCCAGCGTCGGGAACAGGCGGATATCCGCCTCGGTCAGGGTATCCCCCGCCAGCCATGCATTATCCGCCAGATGCGCGTCGATGCGGTCGAGCGTTTCAAAGACCTGCCATGCGGCTTTCTCGTAGGCTTCCTGCGTCGATGCGAAACCGGCCTTATAGACCCCGTTGTTCACTGTGTCGTAGATCAGTGAATTCCAATCGTCGATCTCGGACCGATGGGCATCTGGATAAAGGTCCGGCCCGTCGAATGACTGCCCGAGCATCCGCACGATATCGGCGGATTCATTGCTGACCATTCGGCCCGCGACCTTGTCCCAAAGCACCGGCACTGTCAGACGACCGGTATAGCCCATGGGATCGGCGCTATAGACCTCATGCAGGGCCCGCACACCCATCAGCGGATCGGAGAATTCGCCGTCGGTATCGTAGATCCACCCTTGCGCATCACGGTTGGGCTTTGCGTATGAAACCGTGATCTCGTCCAGCCCCATCACGGCGCGGGTCAGCAGCGCCCGATGCGCCCAAGGACAATTCCAAGCGACATAGAGATGATAGCGGGAGGCATCAGCGGGGAAGTCTTCATCGCCGATCCAGTGACGAACCGTGCTCCGGCTGCGGTCCCACTCGCCCGAGGGCAGCGTTTTGGTCACGTCATCGCCTTCGTGATAGGTGCCGTCGACCATATAGCCCATCAGGCGGTCGCCCTTCTGAACCACGCCTGCGCACCCGCCCAGACACCTTGGTCGAGCGCGTTCAGCGTCTTGAGATGTGGGAGCAGTTGATCGGCAAAATCCGCACTGCTTTCGGCAGGAAGCATCGAGGGCAGATTGTCGATGGCGGTGACATCAAGCAGCGGGCTGTCCGCAACCCGCAACGCCGGTGCGTCCCAGGTCGTCGTCCTGTCGTAGACCTTGATCGGGGAAAAGTCGCTGTCTGGATCGCAAGCGATATCGCCGATGACGGTCAGTTGCTTCGGCGCAGCTTTGGCACTGGCAGGCACAAAAACTGGCGTGCCGGGGCGGGCAAGGATGCAGTTGAGGAAAATGTCATGGGCTAGCACCTGCGGGAACGGACCGCCCGAAGCGGTTTCAGCCATATCCCATTTCGTCGTCGCCACACCCATCGCCTCACAAAGATCAGCCGCACCTGTGCCAACACGGCCCAGCGCCCCGATGATCAGCGCCGTGGGACGTTGTGTGCCTGCACTGACCAAGGCCTGCTGCAGGTCCATCAGCATGTGGTTGGCGCTGGGGTAGGCTTTGACCGGTCCCGCGATCCCACCCTTTTGCTGGGCGATCCAGCACATCAGCGCAACCGCCGCCCCCGCGTAGCCTGCCCAATAGCCAAAGGCCGCCACGCGGCGCCCATGATCGTCGGTCAGATACTCGAGGTCGAAAAGCATCCCGCCGCCAGCCTTGAACCGCTCGAGCAAGACCTTGCCCGTTGGTTGCCCCTTGTAGGCATGGCCGAACATGATGTGGCGGTGGTGCAGCGGGGTTCCGTCGGCGGGCAGTTCCTTGAGGCCGAAGATGATCGCGTCATCGGGAGCATCGACCCATGAAAATTCGGGGGCAATATCGCATCCTGCGGTGGCATAGTCCGCAATCGGGATGATCCGCTGGCTGCTCTCTTCGACGGTTACCCGATAGCCCGCAGCCAGAAGCGACGCCGCCCCTTGCGGTGTCAGGCCGACCCGCTCTTCATGGGGACGGCTCTCGGCGCGGACCCAGAGATGGGTCATCACAGCATGCCCTTGGCATAGACTGCCTGCACCGCCGGATGGGTGTTCATCCGGTGCTGGAAGTCCATCAGTCGGGGATAGCTCTCGGGCGTCACGCCGTCCGCCTTGAGCCACGACAGAACAACATAGAGATAGGCGTCAGAGACCACCTCCAAGGCACCAACATCCCAAGGCAGTTTCGGGAGCAGCGTTTCCAGATAGGCCGCGCAATCCGCCATGCGGATCGGAACCATCCGGCGCATATCCTCGAAGCTGCTTTCCGCACTCGCCCAGCGGCTGCCACGCAGCTTGTGGGCGTGGTGCGGATGCATGGTGCCGTTGAGATAGGCCATCAGCTCGCGCATTTTCGCGGCCTGAAACGTATTTTCCGGGACCATGTCGGGCGCGATGTATTCAAGGATGGCAGGTGTCTCGGTCAGCACACCATCAGGGGTTTCCAGCGTCGGTACGCGGCCCTTAGGGTTCAGCTGCAGATAGTCATAGCTGCCCTGCTGGTTCGACTTGAAATCGACGCGGATCAGCTCGTGCTCCTGACCGGTATGTTCAAGGACAATCGCCGAGGCGACCGAGATTGTATTGGGCGCATAATGCAGTTTCAGCATCGGGTATCCTTTGCGGTCAGTAGTGTGTGCGGGCGTGGGCGCGCTCCGGATCATCAAGATGCGGGATTGCGTTGAAACCCGCAAGGATCGTCCCCTGCGGGATCACCCTCACCCGATGCACAGAAGTATTCATAATCGGCAGCAGCACATGGGCCATGCGGCGAGGATCGAGGTTCAGCAGATGGCGCATGATCATCCCGATCACCCCGCCAGAGGTCACACAGAGGACGCGCACACCGGGTTGAGCGGCCTCTTGCAGGACTGACGACACACGCTCCTCGAACGAGGCAAAGGTCTCGACCCCTTTGATCTCGGCCCTGTGCCAGGCTTCCATGACCTGCGGGACATGGGCGGCAAATTCGTCGGGGCCGGGGAAAGGGATGCCATGCACGTCTTCGAGCGCCTGCCCGAGGTTGAAGTAATCCATTTCATTCAGGCGCGGATCAATGACCGGATCAAGATAGCCGATACCTGCCGCAGTCTCGCGGTGGCGGCGCAGGCTGCCCGAGATCACCTTGTCGAAAGGCCCTTCGCGGTCCCGCAGGTAGTCACCCAGCCAGCGGGCCTGCTGGTGCCCCAGATCGGAAAGGCGGTCATAGCTTTCCTCATCTGTTGCCCCCGAGTTCGCCTGCCCGTGCCTGACCAGTAATATCTCGCCCATGAAACCCTCCGCTCAAGACGGGAGTATGCGCAGATTCAAACCTTGGCAACGGCCCCGCGACAAAACCCGCGGCAATGCGGGCCTTGAACCCTTGTTAACCAGAGTCTGTCATGGGATTGTGACCGCCAAGAGCAGCAACAAGATCAATAACAGGGACCATTCCTTGTCCAACACAACACTCCTGAGTGACGTCTTCGGCTTTGACGGCTTCCGCCCCGGACAGCAGGAAATCGTCGAGGCGGTGACCCGTGGCGAGAACACCCTTGCCATCATGCCGACCGGCGGGGGCAAGTCGCTGTGTTTTCAACTGCCCGCCCTGATGCGTGATGGTGTGACTGTCGTGATCTCGCCGCTGATCGCCCTGATGCGGGATCAGGTGCGCGGTCTGACCGAAGCGGGCGTCGCCGCCGGTGCCCTGACGTCCAGCAATACGCCAGAGGAAACTGATGCGGTCTGGGCGGGGCTCGAGGCGGGCACGCTCAAGCTACTCTACATGGCCCCTGAACGCCTTGCCTCTGGCGGGACCATCAACATGCTGCGCCGTGCCGGTGTCGGACTGATCGCCGTGGACGAAGCCCATTGCGTCAGCCAGTGGGGACATGATTTCCGCCCGGATTACCTGCGCATCGGCGAGCTACGGAGGACGCTGGATGTACCGCTTGCCGCCTTCACTGCAACAGCAGATGCCGAGACCCGCGAAGAGATCGTGCAAAAGCTGTTTGACGGCCAGCCGCCAGTCACCTTTTTGCGCGGCTTTGACCGTCCGAACATCCATCTTGCCTTTGCCGTCAAGGACAGCCCGCGCCAGCAAATCCTGAATTTCGCAGCCGCCCGCAAAGGTCAGTCCGGTATCGTCTACTGCAGCACCCGCGCCAAGACCGAGACCCTGTCCCGCGCTCTTGCCGAAGCCGGACATGCCACTTGCCACTACCACGGCGGCATGGAGGCCGAGGACCGCCGCATCGTCGAGCGCCGTTTCCAGCAG
>CAXQAV010000066.1:0-7102 GCA_964221795.1 Luminiphilus sp.
AGCCCTCGCCTACCTTGGGCGCGCATCCGGATCATTCGATGGTTGCAATGGCGGAAAGGACAGGCTTTAGCCACCTAAAGCGGCCTCAAACTTCCGATTTGTTGTCGTTTGGCCATCTCGATCGCCCCATGGCGACAGCGTTGCAACCTTCTCAGCCGGGGCCAAGTCAACGACGTTTAGGCTCCTCACGTCGACGCCGAAATGCTTCATCTGCTTAAAAACTTCAAGTATGCTGCGGTTCCCGACAGTGACACCGCTCGTGTCTCTCCGCACTCCGTGCCGTTCCTGAAGTCTGAACGAACAACGCGGCCTGCGCCTTCAGAAAAGGAAGCGGCAGTGCCGTCCATGACGCGTTACACCAATCTGCGGCGCGAGGGCCCCTCGCACCGCAACGGCATCGCAGCCTTAGTTGATCCAGCTGTTCACGATGTCCATGTTGTCAGCCACCCAATCCTCGGCCACATCACGCGGATCCAGCTCGTCTCGGCCGATCTGCAGGATCCAGTTATTGACTACCTTCGGGTCAAGCTGCATTTGGCTTAGGAACTTGGCAACCGGCGGATTACGCTTCTCCAGCGATTTGGAATAGGCGACATAAATCTGCGCGTCCGAGCTTTTGCAATCGAACTTTGAAGTCTCCAGCCAATCCTCGGCGTCGAGGTTGTGATCCTCGCAGCCGTCATAGCGCTCGGGCTCTTCGATCTCATGTAGGTCATAGGCGGCATGCACCCATTCGGGGGTCCAGTAGTAGAACAGGATCGGCTTCTCACGTTGGATCGCGGTCTTGAGCTGCGCTTTGAAGGTGGCGTCGGGCAGGATCTCGGGCTCCCAGAGTTCTGACAGCCCGTAATCCTTAAACTTCACCTGCCACATCCGGGTAGATTTCCAGCCCGCGTCGCCAGCCCAGTATTCGCCTTTGCCATTTCCGTCCTTGTCAAACATCGCTGCCACTTCCGGCTTGCGCAGGTCTTCGACGCTGCTGACTTGATCGGCCATATAGGCGGGCACATACATCTGCTGCGTGCCGGGATAGGGCTGGTTCACCGCCACGGTACCGGCGCCATCAATGTATTGATCCCAAATCCCCTGGCGGTTGGGCATCCAGAGGTCGGTATAAACGTCGGCCGAGCCGTCGCCCTTGTCCATGCCCGCGGCAATAACCGAGCCGTCCGATAGGCCCGAGACGATCTCAGCCTCGCCGTCTAGCGGACCTTCTATCACCGCTTCGATCACATGGGCGATGGCGCGTGCGCCGGTCCATGTCAGGTCGCCGATCTTCACGGTGGCATCCTGGGCTGCAGCGCTTGATGCGGCGCCGAGCGCCGCGGTCGTCAGAAGATACTTCAAGGTTTTCATAGTGTGCTCCCTGTTGGTTGTACAGGCCGCCGCGGCTCGGCGACCCCCTGTTCAGTGGCGGGTCTTGTTCGCCTTCTGAACCACCCTGTCGATCATCATGGCCAGCAGGGCGATGCCGATTCCAGCGAGGATCCCCCGCCCGGTTTCGGTATTTTCAAGCGCTTCGGTAACGATGAAGCCCATGCCGCCAGCGCCGATCAGCGCAGCAACCACCACCTTCGACAGCGACATCATGACCACTTGGTTGATCCCCGCCATGATCGAGGGTAGGGCCAGCGGCAGCTCCACCTTGGTCAGCAATTGCTGGGGGTTGGCGCCAAAGGCCATGGCCGCCTCCTTCTGGCTCTCGCCCACATGGGCAATTCCAAGCGCTGTCAAACGCACCATAGGCGGCATCGCAAAGATCACCGTGGCGAGGATGCCGGGCGGCTTGCCAATCGAGAAGAAGGCGATGGCGGGCAGCAGGTAGACGAAGCTCGGGATTGTCTGCATCACGTCGAGGATCGGTGTGACAATGGCTTGGCCGCGCTGCGACTTGCCCACCCATATTCCCAGCGGCAGGCCCATCACTACGCAAATGATTGAGGCTGCCACCACCAACGATAGCGTGTCCATCGCCGTCTGCCAGAACCCCATGAGCGCTAGATAGACTAGCGAGGCGGCGACAAAGATTGTCACCCTAGGTCCCGCCAGCTTGTAAGCAGCGAAGCCCAGCACCGCCATTGTGATCGGCCAAGGCGTACCCACGAAGACCGAGGAGATCGCCCCGAGCATGCCGCGTAGGAACTTGGTGATCCCATCGAACAGGAAGCCGTAGAAGATCGTCACGTAGGCGATGCCGTCGTCGATCGCCTGGCTGACATAGGTGTTGAGGTTGATCGGCGGCAGACCCTCGCGTGCCGGTGTCCGTACCATAATCCGGTTGCCGTCGTCATCGCGCGGGAAAGAGACTTCATCTGGGCGTTCAATCCAGAACAGTGTCGGAAACTCGCCGATGATGGCGCAGTCAAAGCGCTTTTTAAACGCCACGTCCTTGCCATCGGCAATGGCGCGCTGCTGGCGGATGCATGTCCGGTCGTCCGGCGCGAACTGGGTCGAACGATACAGCATGAGCGGCACGATCAGCAGCACCACCAGCCCGGCCAGCACCAGCCGTTTTGCATGGGTGCCGCGGTTGACAGAATGATCCACCCGCCAGCGTTCGTATTGCCGGGCATAGAGCCGGTCGGCGATCCAGGCAAAGATCAACCGGCCCAGCACGAAGGTGATGATAGCCCCAAGGATATGCGTCTGGGCCCAGCCCTCGTAGCGGGCGACAAGGAAATCCTTGTCGGCATTCTCCGCCGCCGCCTTTGAGTATTTGTAGACCAACGCGAGGTTGATCGCCGCCACGAGGTCGACGGCAAAGCCGATGGCAAAGAGCAGCCAGTTACCACGCAGCGCCGCCCAGATGAAGGTTCCGACCAGCGCCGCCTTGTTGAGGTGAAAACGCTCGAGCTTGTTTTTTTGCAGCTTGAGGAATGTGTCCGCGTAATACTCGCCGTTCTGGCCAGCAAACTCGGTCATAGGCTGGCGCAGGGCCGCTTCCGTCGTCATGTTTTACACCTCGCCCTTGATGCCATGCAGAAGCGCGTCTTTGGTGACCACGCCCACCGGCTTGCTGTCATCCATGATGACAATCGGGTTATCCTGATCCACCGAGCGCGTCACCAGCACGTCGAGGTTGTCATCTGGGCCCGCCTGCGGGCATTCAGTAAGCGGCGGCAGGCTGCGCCCGTTCACTTCATACGCAGCGACCGGCTGCATCACCGTATGGGCAAAGATCAGCTTCAGCTTAGAAATCCCGGCGACGAAATCGGCAACGTAATCGTCGGCGGGCTTAGTGACGATCTCTTCAGGCGTGCCGGTTTGCACGATCTCGCCGTCCTTCATGATGGCGATGCGGGTGCCCATACGGATCGCCTCGTCTAGGTCATGAGTGATGAAGAGGGTGGTCTTCTTCATGGACAGCGAGAGTTCGAGGAATTCATCCTGCAGCCCGCGCCGGATCAGCGGATCGAGCGCCGAAAACGGCTCGTCCATCAACAGGATGTCGGGGTCAGCGGCCATCGCCCGGGCAAGGCCCACACGCTGCTGCATGCCGCCGGATAATTCGCTGGGCATCCGGTCGCCATAGCCTTGCAGGTGGACCAGTTCGATCACCCGTTCGGCATGTTGCGCCCGGGTGAAGGCGTCGACATTACGCAGCTCCAGAGCGAATGCCACATTGTCGCGTACGGTACGATGCGGCAGCAACGCCATGTTTTGAAACACCATGCCGATCTTATCAGCGCGCATCGCCCGCAGTTCTTCGGCATTAAGACTGCCGACATCCACCCCGTTGATCAGGATCTCGCCGCCCGTGGGCTCGATTAGCCGGTTGATATGGCGCACCAGCGTCGACTTGCCGGAGCCGGACAGTCCCATAATGCAAAAGATTTCGCCCTCACCGACTGAGATCGAGACGTCCCTGACACCGACCACTGCCTGGTAGCGCTCCAGCACCTCCGCCTTGGACAGATTTTCGCGGCGCACCGCTTCCATCGCTTCTTCTGCGCGGCCCCCGAAAATCTTCCAGATGTTTCGGGTGACAACGACGTCGTTTCTTACCTCTGTGCTCACGCGCGGGCCTTCTCTCTCTTTGGGTCAAGGAATGGCAGGTCGACGACATGCGCCGGCAGCCTCTTCATGTGGCCGTCGAGCTTGCCGATCTCGACTTCGGTGCCCAGCGTTGCATTCTCCACGGCTAGCCGCGCCATCGCGATGGCATGGCCAAGCTGCGGCGATGGGCTGCCACTGGTCACCACGCCGATCTGTTCGCGCCCGAGGAAGATTGCATCGCCATGATGCGGGGCCTCCATGCCATCCAGAAGCAGACCGACCAGCTTGCGCCGTGGCGCCGCGGCATTACGCTCTAGCGCGGCGCGGCCGATAAAGGCGGGTTTGTTGAAATCCACCGCAAAGCCGAGTCCGGATTCCATCGCATCGACGTCCGGTCCGAATTCCGCACCGGCGATCATCAGCCCGGCCTCTATCCGCAGCATGTCGAGTGCATGGCCGCCCATCGGCACCAGCCCCTGCGACGCTCCGACTGCCATCAGCCCGTCCCAGATTTCCAACGCATCAGCCTGATCGCAGAACAGCTCATAACCCAACTCGCCGGTGAAACCCGTGCGGCAGAGCATGAACATCGGTCCCTCACGGTTGTGCAGGCGAGCGATGGTGAAGCCGAACCACTTAAGATTGTCGAGCGCGGGCTTTTGCGGCTGGGTAAAGACTACTTCGCGCAGGATGTCGCGTGATTTAGGGCCTTGCAGCGCCAGGTTCACCATCTGGTGGCCTAACGACATAACCTGCGCCTTCAACCCTAATGCCTCGGCCTGCTCGCGCAGATGCAGAGCCGAATTGTCAGACCCGCAGCACCATCGAAAGGCATTCGGCTCTAACCGGAACAGCGTGCCGTCGTCCAGCACAGAGCCGCGTTCGTCGCAGACCAAGGCATAGAAGCCGCGATGCTGCGCCAGCTTGGAGACGTCTCGCGTCAGGCAATGCTGCAGCAGCGCCTCCGCATCCGGGCCTACCACGTCGACCTTACGCAGCCCGGACATATCCTGAAGAGTTGCGGCGTTTTTGGTAGCCCAGTATTCCCCGATGGCGCCGGTTCCATCGAACTGCATCGGCAGCCAAAGATCGCGAGACGGGCCAAAGGACGAGGTCAACGCCGAGGTGCGGGGATGAAAGGCTGAATGGCGTGTCATCCGTCCCGCATCCTCGGGATCGGCCCGCCAGACGACGGAATGGGTCAAGCTGCTCTCCTTTTCGTAAATGCGGACGTGAATGTCCGTCGGGTTCCAGCCGTTGATCGGATCGATATCGTCGGGACAGGCAGTCGAGACGCAAACCAAGTCGGTCAGCGCTTCCATCGCCACGTAATCGCCGGGGCGCGACCAAGCCTCGTCGCCCGCCAGCACGTTCTGCTGCCAGTCGATCCACGAATTGAAGAAAAGGTTGATCGCGGGCCATGCGGGACGACGCTCCACGCCATAGGGGTCAAAGGCCGCACTAATATTGTCGGAACAGTTCAGATGCCCGGGAAAGCCGCGCTCTTCATAGCCGCGCGCAGTGCAGGCCAGCGCGAATGTATCGTGGCGCCCGACGGTATCCTGCCGCACCGCCATCAGCGGTCGGATGTCCCGGTCGAAGAATTTGTCGAAGAGCCCCGGTAGAGGATAGGCCGCCCGCGCCATGGTGCGCGAGACGGTGAAATCGATGCCGCGCTCGATGCCGCGCTCCAGCGCATCGGCGCGCAGGGCCATGAAATCCGAGCATTGCTGGCCCTCGACATCAAGGATCTGTACGAATTGCCCCTTTTGCACCTCATAAGCCTGCGCCGTGCCGCGCACTACGCGAAACTCCTCGACCACCTTGCCTAGAGGCTCTGGCAGTAGCAGGCCGCCATCCTGCCTGTCTGGCGGCTTGATCTCTACCCTGACCGCCGCGCCACCGCCGACCGAAATGTAATCTGCCGCGACCGGGAGGATGACAATGACCTCGGCACCTTGGCGCATCCGGCAGAGAAAGGTATTGCCCGCTGCGCCGCCCCCGAGAATCCGCAGGCCTTGCGCCGCTTCAAGTTGTCCGCCGCGTCCCTCGGTCAGGGCGCGCATCATTCTATCGTCATATCCGCTCGGTGCGATCGGCTCAGCCGCTTCCTTAGGCAGGTCAAACGGCGATGTATCGAAGTCCCGGCGATCCTCGGCCAGCGCGGTCAGCCAGACCGGCGCCCCGCCGTCGACATTAGTGATCGATATCACCGATCCCGCCGCGACTCGGATCCGCCCGACTTCGCCATAGCCGACATCCAGCCGCAGGCAGTTGGCCTGTTTCAATCCGCGGTAATATCTGCGCGACCCTTCGGCCAACGGGGCAGTCTGGAGCATCTTTTCCTCCTGGAGCGGCGCGCCCATCCGGCAGGCCTTGCAACCGGTTACATGGCCAACACAGCGTCGAAATTGACATGTAACCGGTTTCATACGATCATCATGGCAAGAGATTCGTCAAGAAAATTGCAAATCGGATGTGAGAACGTGAAAAAACCCGGAGGCAGGATCAGGGATGTTGCAAGAGCAACTGGGCTGTCCATTGCCACGATTTCCCGCGTGATGAACGGCAGTTCCAAAGTCAGCAAGGCCACCCAGCAGCGGGTTCTCGAAGCCTGTGCGCGTCTAGACTATGTGCCCAATCCTGCGGCACGTGCTCTTTCAACCAGCAGGTCGCGCACTGTCGCGGCGATCATCCCGACCATCGAACATTCGGTCTTTGCCAAGTTCATCGCAGCCATAGAGGCGACCCTGGGTGATCAAGGCTACACGTTGGTCCTGGCGATCTCGAACGGCGACCCCGAGGAAGAGCTGCGTGGCGCCCAAAAGTTGATAGGCATGGGCGCCGAAGCTTTCATCCTGACCGGCGAAGCGCACAGCCCGTCGCTGCTCGAGATGTTCGAGCGGCGGCAGGTGCCGCATGTCTTCACCTCGGTCTGGAACCCTGACAGCTCTAGCCCGACCATCGGCTATGACAACGCCCTGCTGGCAGGCGACGCGGTCCGCTATCTCGCCGCGCACGGACATGCGCACATCGGCGTGGTCCACGGGCCACTGGCAGACAGTGACCGGACGAAAGCGCGGCGCCAGGGTGCCGAAACCGCTGG